>JBCCFC010000026.1:0-23621 GCA_039029935.1 Chloroflexota bacterium | reverse complement strand
TGATCGCCAGACCAGTTTGTATCCTGTACAAAAGATCAGGAAAGGGACTGATTTCTTTTCCTCTTCGGTGCATCTGGGTTTGCATACTTTTTCCGTGTCTATGATATGCTTACTATCACAGTCCTGCATGGTTGAGTCCTTGCTCATACATCAACTTTTCTATGGGCAAAGGACAGTATCGCAGGTTGGCTACCTGCGTCACAGATAATCAATCTGTGATATTGGTTTTACTTTCCTATTCAATCAAAAATAAAGGAGTTTATAAAAATGCCAATACGATTTGCCCACAGAGGGGCGAGTGCGATTGCACCGGAAAATACGATGCCTGCATTTGAAGCGGCGTTGGGGATGAAGGTCGATGGCCTGGAGTTAGATGTCCATTGTAGTAAAGATGGTCAGTTGGTGGTGATTCATGATTTTGATTTGGTGCGTGTTGGCACGATTGCTACATCATCAAAAAGTACGCCATCAAATGAGAAGGAAAAGCCGACATCAAAAAGCACTACATCCCGACGGTCTAAAACAGCCAAAGAGCCAGAGAAAGAATCCACAAATGAGCCTGCCAAGTTGGGCAAGATCAGTGAGTATACAGCCGAAGAGTTGGCGCAGATCGATGTTGGGTCTTGGTTTGACAAGAAGTTTAAAGGTGTGGGTGTGCCAACGTTGGTGCAGGTGCTAGACTTAGTGCAGAACCACAGTGTAGGCAGTGATTTGGCTATCAATGTAGAAATCAAGAGCATGGACCCACTGGGTGGTAATCAAGTGGAGCCATTGGTCGAGTTGATTCAAGAGCGTGGCCTGTATGAGCAGGTCATTGTTTCCTGCATGAATCCGGTTACATTGATTAAAACACGCTGGGAAGATTCCGAAGTTCGTCTTGGATTATTGCATAGGGGTACTTTGCCTATTTACTTGCAAAAAGCATGGATGAGTTCGATTATCGAGCCAGAGGCCCTGCACCCACATCATACAGTTGTGGACGAAGCATACATGGCCTTTGCAAAAAAACACGGCTGTGAAGTCAACACGTGGACTGTCAACGACGCGGCTGAGGCCAAGCGGCTGGCGGACTTAGGCGTCACGGCGATTATTTCGGATGCGCCGGATAAATTGGGGCTATAGCCCGCACAGGTCTTGGGCTAGTCCGGACAGCGAAGACCAGTATCACAGATTGGTTATCTGTGACGCAGGTAGCCAACCTGCGATACTGTCCTTTGTCCTTGTCCTTGTCCTTGTCCTTTGTCCTTTGTCCTTGTCCTTTGTCCTTGTCCTTTGTCCTTGTGGACTAGCCTAACGAGCTTTATCTGGAAAGCCCAAAAGACCAAACACATCGGCCAAACCATTAAACTGCCCCAAGTCCGTGTAATAAATGCCCTCTTCCTCAAGCCTGTCCTTGGCTGGTTCCGTGTACCCTGCTTTAGAGACATACCAAGGCGTTACTTCATCATAGCTCTTTGCATCTTGGACAGCGTGAATCTGGTCGAGAAATTTCTGCACCTGTGTGCTGGTCACTTTATCCTTGCGATACTTGACCTGCACAAACCATGCCTTCTGTGTGAATGTGCCTTCGTCCTCATCATAGCCTTGATACTCACCAATCAAATCCAATTCTTTTGGACGCCCCTCCTCAATCACACCCCAGGGGTTGTCAATCTTATAAATTTTGGGGACGGTCACGGGATCAGGTGTTGAAAAATAGCTCGGCCCATCCAACGTGCGCCCATCAAAGCCTTTCATGACTGCACCGACGACAATCTCGGCAAAATGGCCCATGATGTTGTTCATCTTCCGCAGTTCGCTACGGACGTCCGTTTCGACGTTTTCGGCCGCTTGCTCTATTCTCAGTTCTTCAATCTCATATTGATATTGATATTTGATATACCGTTTGAGCATGGGTTCAGTTGGGCCATGATAAACACTCCACGTTGCTCGTTCAACAATATCCAACTCCTCTAATTTTTGCAACGATTCCTGTACATCTTGCGGTTTCACGCCAATTTTTTTGGCTATATCCTTGATTGGAATCCGTTCATCTGGGTATTGGGTCGCCCAAAACATCACCTTTTTGGTCGTCTGTCCATCATTGAGCAGCTTACTGTATTTGTGAAACTCCTCATTGTAATGTTTGAAGAGTTGTCCGCGTGGGTGTGTCAACTCAAAACGGACCACCTCTTCCAGCGCGTCAACATTTGGGTAATGTTCAGCCGCAGGGGATTTACTGTATACCAGAGATTCAATAGCATAAGGATAGCCTTGGGTAAGTTGCCACACGGCATAGGCAAACACATAATCGGCGGGAATATTGCGGTTTTGGCACAAACGCATGACCAAGATCATCGCAAACGCTGGTTCTAATGGGTCTAGGAAGTGGTAGTGTAGACGCCCCGATAATGCACCGCCTGTTGCACGACCAAAGAGGAGTGAAACCGATGACCCAGAGACAACCATTGGTGCAACCATAGATTCAGATGGTTTTTGATAGTAATTGGTGATCGGAATCACACGGTCATGGTCGGGATCGTATACATCGGCCAAGAGTTGAAACTCGTCAATGAACATCGCAGTTGGTTTCGTTTCGACACCCGCTAGCCCCTTGGGTAGATTGATGGCCCACCTCGCTAATTGCATGGATGGGAAACGACTTAGGGTGTCGTTTAGCAGTAAATTGTAATCTGCAAGAAGGTCCAAGGCTACCTTGTCTTGTACTTCTTGTGCAAACTGGCTTAGTTTGCCTAAATTCCACTGCTGCTGGTGTAGCTCTGGCCTTTTATACTCAAAGGCCAAATAGCTACGCAGATACGCATTAAAGTAATGTTCCGCAAAGTCATATGTTGTCATCATCCCGGGACGGTATAAATATTCCTCAAAAGTAATAAACACGGGCATCACAAGGTCTTGCTCACTGAATAGGCGGTTGAAAACACGATGGAGAATGGCTGTCTTGCCTGTGCGCCGTAACCCAGCAAAGGCGACACTGCTGTTGCCGGGCGCAGGAATGTTATTGCCCCATGCCCAGAAATAGTCGAGGTGTTCTTGGCGGTTGACAAACCATTGTTCGGCAATTTCTTCCAGCGGTTTGATTGGTTGACTCATTGTTTATTCTCTCCTTAGATACACGATAACAAAACAAGTGTTCATGCTTGATTATACCAGATAGATAGGAGATTGGGCAAAGGCAATGCACATTTGGCAGTGAACCCGATGAAGTGAAACTAAAATTAGTAGCCGTATTTGTCAAACGCCTTTATTGTTAGCTTAACTAACTTAACCGTGTTGTTAGCACAATGATAATGGTACTGATATAATCTGTACTGTAAAAGGCTATAGGTATGGTCGATAAACTTGAGAAGCAATAATATCCGTGGGGCAAATCACCATGAGTACCTTTAATCAACAATATCAACAACTTCGGCAACAAATCAATGTTGCGGGCAATGCAGAAACAATCAAACAGATACAGATTGGCGACATCACCAATAATCGTACCGTGGCTGTGGGCGAAAACATTAACATTTATATGACACAGAAAGCGGATTATGCTCGCTTGGAGAATGCACGGGTACGGTTGGCACAAATGCCTACCGAAACTATTCCTATCCCTGCCCAGATACCCGTTGGATCACGTATTATCTACCCTCCGAATCCTCATTTTGTAGGGCGTGAAAGGGCTTTGCTTACCTTGGCCCATCAACTCAAGGGGGGAGAAATAGTTTCAAATCCCCCGTGTGTTATAGTGACAGGAATAGGGGGGATTGGAAAAACACAACTTGCGGCCACCTTTGCTGATCTCTATGGTCATTACTTTTTGGGCGGCGTCTATTGGGTAAATATGGCAGAAGCTAGCTCCGTTAGGGACGAGATTATAGCGTGTGGGCAAGAGATGGTGGAATTAAGCAATTCTCAAGGAACAATGGTAGACCCAAATTTTGCTCAGTCGCCATTGGTTGATCCAGTGCAACGTATCCTTACCCTATGGCGTAGTGAATTACCGCGCCTGCTAATCTTTGATAACTGTGAAGACCCGGCATTATTAGACAATTGGCGTCCGTTAATAGGCGGTAGCCGGGTGTTGGTGACAAGCCGCCGTCAAAAATGGGATCGGACACGGGGAAGCCATGTATTGGCGTTGGATATCTTGACGCGAACACAGAGTATCGAGCTATTGTTGAAATTTTGTCCCCATTTATGTATAGATAAAACTGAAACAGGGCTTATCTCGGAGTCGGAGGAAAACAACCCGAAAGTCTCTAGGGATATGGAAGATGTATTGAGTGCCATCGCTGAGGAATTGGGGGACCTGCCCCTTGCACTCCAATTGGCAGGCAGATATATAGAGATTTATCATAAGGACATCAAGCCGATTGACTACCTTCATGATTTACAAAATAGCGACATATTAGATCATGAATCGTTGAATGCCACAGGCTATAATCCGGGTGAGGTGTATTCACCAACACTACACGACTTACATGTAGGACGTACCTTTGACCTTAGTTTCCAAAGGCTAGAGCCATCCGATACTATTGATCTCTTGGCACGTATGTTTTTGGTACGCGCTGCTTACTTTGCACCTAATGAACCAATTCCACGTTCGTTATTGATAAAAACAGTAGATGCAACTGAAAGCGTTCTGTTTAAGAGCCGTGCTTTACATCGTCTGACAGCATTGGGTCTATTGGTAGAGAGAGATGATATATTTATAGTGCATCGTTTGGTGATATACTTTGTCCAAATGCTGACTTTAGATGAAAAAGCACAGGATGATGTAAGGGAGACAATTTATCAGGAAGCAGCTACAATCAACAGATCAAGTATTCCTGAAACACACCTACTCTTGCAACCCCATTTACGCTATATTATTGACAATAAAAATAAACGCAACAAGGAACATGTTGATAATCCATCTAATGATCAGGGCATGTTAGGTGACGGTTTGTTTGGTATTGCCTGTTTAGCATTAGGATGGCTTTACACATTACAAGGAAATTTTTTTGATGCATTAAGAATTACTATTATTATTCGTAAAGATAGCAAAGATGAAGAACTAAGCGAATTGATAGCTTCTGCTCTTCTGCAAGAAGCGTATATTTATCGCCGTTTGATGATGCCACGCTATGCACGAAATGCGGCGGTCAAAGCCGCAAGTATTTTCAAACAAAAACAAATTATCAATGAATGTGTTGAGGCATACCTTATAGCAACAGATATTGCTTTGATAAGAAGCGAAGTTAAGCGTGCCTATCGTTATTTACGTGAAATACAACCCTTGTTGGACTACGCACCTTATCATCTAAAATTGTTGTGGAGAAGTTATAATGCACATCCAATTTTACAAAAAACTATCCAACAATGCCAGAGTGCATTGAAGACGCTTGACCAAGTAGCTGTCAGTTTAGCGGAGTTAGGTGCAACCCGACATGCACTCGATGTTTGTTTGATGAGTTGTAAAGTATTAGCCATACTGAATGATCAAAATACAATAAAACGTTATCAAACACTTATTGAAGACGCCCACAAACATGGGCTTGTTTATCTGGAGCAAGATGCGTGTGTCGGTCTAGCACAGCATCAAGACCTAGAGGAGGCACATAAAACGTTAAGACGTGCAGTTGCTATCTTGGTGCAGATACGTCAGACTATGCCTGTTGGAGAACTCAAAGCTAACTTATGGACAGGGCAGATAGGACTTTATATAAAACTTATTGAAACTCAATTAAGAAGTCAGCAATCCTTGGATGCGGCGAACACTCTGCTGGAGGCAAAAGCGGGGATTTGGGTGGATTTTTCAACGACATCTATGGAACATTCTACTGATGAAAAGTGGATTAGTGCGCGTAGAGAATTAGTGCAATATCA
This sequence comes from Chloroflexota bacterium, assembly GCA_039029935.1. GTDB lineage: Bacteria > Chloroflexota > Anaerolineae > Caldilineales > Caldilineaceae. Next base: position 17,765 of record JBCCFC010000026.1, on the reverse strand, counting down.
AGAAGAATTACAAGAGGCATGCCTGCTAAATAACAGCGAGTATCTTAAGTCTTATCGTCGTAAAGTATCTTATGCCAGAGCTGAATTCATAGCTGCAACACGTACCCATGATCGTTACAATCAAGCCTCAAAAGAGGTGAAGAAATTATTATTACCTACAGTCGAGGATATTCAATCCCAATTGAAAATTTATCAGACTCAAGCTAGTAAATCATTATCAAAACTATCGCTCGTATTGGACTATTTCGTGAGTTCAAGCCATATTTATGTTTGTATCATACCAAGCGAAGGCACTGTGGAGTGGATAAGATTAGGGATGGTGAAAGATGTTGAGTGGTCGATAGCAAAGCTAGACATGATTTTTTTTACCATTCTTCAAGGAAAGCAACATCCTACACAAGTCCTAAAAGAACTCAGTGATCAAGTGCTATCTTCTTTATATAATCATCTCGTAGAGCCTTTGAAAAAGCATTTTGACCAACATCCACAATCAATCAGTGAACTGATTATTTCACCTCACGATCTTCTCTTTTCAGTACCTTGGTCTGCCCTTTATGATACAGAACAGTATTTAGGCGAGCGTTACCACATAACCCTACTTCCATCCTTTATATCGTTTGCACGACAATCATCAAAACATCATGATGAAGGAATATATGAGAATCCACAACACACGGATATTGAAAGCATAAATAACTCAAATTCACCCGAAATAGTCCGCGTTCTTGGTTATGAAGGGAATCCCCCATTGCCCAATCTCCAACAGGAGTTATCATATATTCATGAGATACTACCAAATGCAGAAAGAATTCACCCTGCTAAAACTACTGATTTAACTTGGGAGAAACCCCCGAAATGTTTACATATTGCAACACATGGAGCGGTAGACTTCAAAAACCCTCTCCTTTCAAACCTTGAAATGCTGGATGGACCGCTTTTTTTAGCGGACATTTTTAATTTTAATTTAATGGGGACAGACTTGGTAACTTTGAGTGCTTGTGACACTGGAGTAATACCTGAGCAGGGAGGGGTAGTTATGGCATTGGCAGGGTCATTCCTCTCTATTGGTGCAAAGACTGTTATTTCTTGCCTATGGGCTGTAGAGGATCATGCTGCAAAACTATTCATGACATCCTTTTATCAAGAATGGCAACGAGGGAATAGCGTTGCCGCCTCATTACAAACTGCACAGGCATTTGTGCGTTCACAGGGCTATGGCCATCCATTTTATTGGGCTGCATTTCAATCATTAAGCAGATAAGCTTGTGTTGCAAATAAACTGCACACTTAACCAGTGACGCCCCTTGAAACGGGATTTCATGTGCAGCCACACCGAGTCCTTTCACAAAAACGCCAATGGCCATTTTTCATAGTGTACATTTCCAAGCATGACTCTGTCAAACACGAAAGCGATGAGCGTAAACACCATCAACTCTGCAATGTTGATCGTTTGTGCTATAATAACCAGTATGGCACAGCATCCAGCCTGTCATGTTTTTAGAACAGATTCCATCCATGACAGAGATAGTAGACAGCGATACGAGACAGAGGTCTTAGACGGAGAATAGACATGACTTCACAAAACTTTCCAAATCCAGATCGACCTGACCCAATTCCAGAGCGCGTGGGGTTGGGTATCTTTACCGACCGTGAATCTGAGATGGCCTCTCTGATGGAGTGGGCGCAGATGGTTGCAGAGAAATGGGGGCGTAGCAGGGCACTCGTATCCCATCGTCGCTATGGTAAGACGGCACTCAGAGGACGTTTGAATATTTTATGTCAAGCTATGTGTGGTTTTATGTCAAACGTCGAAGCATAGTAGAAATAGAGGCAGAATAGATAACGGCCTCACTACTCTTAGTACAACGTTCATAATCCTTGCTAAGACACCGATAACGAGAGAACCAAGCAAGGGTGCGTTCAACGACCCAACGGACAGGAACGACGACAAACCCTTTGACACCGGTTGGACGCAGAGTAATGTCCAAAACGGCATGAAGATTATCTCGAATCCACTTGGTAAAAGGCTCTCCATCGTAACCACCGTCAGCCCAGAGTTTTTCAATGGAGTCCTTGGTTTTCTCTGGCAAATTATCAATGATGACCTTAGCCCCTGCGCGGTCACATGTATTGGCGGCATTGACAGCAACCCCAAGGAGGTTGCCCAGAGTGTCAGTCATAATATGACGTTTGCGCCCCTTGACAAACTTATTGCCATCGAATCCCCGCTCATCCCCACCCACCTCAGTGGTTTTGACGCTCTGGCTATCAACAATTGCACCCGTTGGTTCAGGAGCACGACCTTGTTTGGTGCGTTCTTGGATGCGTATTTCGTTGTTCATGCGCGACCAGACACCATCCTTGGCCCATTTGCGAAAGTAGTAATAGACGGTTCCTGTTGGCGGATAGCTTTTTGGCAAGTATCGCCACTGGCAACCTGTCCGTGTGCGATAGAAAATCGCGTCCATGACCGCTCGTAAGTCGGTTTCCGTTGGCCGTCCGGCTCCTGTATTCACGGGGAGTAGTGGCTCCATAATCGCCCATTGTTCATCGCTCATATCGGAGGGGTAGCAATGTTCTCGTTCTATAGTATTCATACTTTTACTTTAACATATGTATCATGCTTCATGCAAGTTCGTCATAGAGTTTTCTGTAGAATTTTATCGAGAACTAATTGTAATATAAATACTCACGAGCCTGTTTGAAAATTCAGGCTCTCATGGATCGGTTCTATAACCGTCTCTTTTGGGAACGGGATGACGTGATGCCCTTTTACTTTGAAATTGGCGAAGGCGTCAAGAAAATTTGGATAAAGAAATTGGCAGAAAGGTATCTATATACATTTTTACGCCAATTTTTGGCCTATAAGACGCGAAATGCCCATTTAGCGTTTATTACCCAAGAAACGCCAGAATCCCTTTATGAAATCGCAGAAAAGGCGGGTGAGACAGAGGTGATGCGCATGATCGACTTGTGGGAAAGAGACACAAGCATGAGCGATTTCATCAAAATTCATATGATACTGCGAGAGCTCCCTCATCAATTTGCGGCCCAAACGGGTCTGAGCATCATTGTTATGTTTGATGAGTTCCAACGGCTCAACCAAGTACTGTACGAAGATGAAGCCTATACAACCCCGCTTGACTCCTATACTGACGCCTATGCAACACCTGCCGAATCTTCACGTGCCCCCATGCTGATTGCTGGGTCAGAGGTGACAATCCTGACTGAGAAAGCACTCATGGGGTCGATGATGGGGCGTGTGAGTAGAAAATATATCAAACGTTTGCCGATCTATGGTGCGATACAACTTGTATTAAAATATGCTCAACGGCGTAGAATGAATATATCATTAGGGATGGCCTATCTCATGAGCAGGTTGGTGAAGGGTCATCCCTTCTATATTTGGTGTCTTTTTCATAGCGAGTATGAGGACTTGAATCTAACAACCGAAGATGGCATTCAAAAAACGTTAACCTTTGAAGTCGAAAATCGCGCAGGGAATATCAACGAGTTTTGGCGACATCACTTCAACGCCAACATGGAGGGGTTTAACCTACCCCATGCACGCCAGATGATCCTCTATCTCACACAGTATGGCGAGGATGAAGTGCGTGTGGAGAAGCTCATGAATGATTTGAAGTTGCCGTTAACCTTGCCCGAAACGAACGAAACGCTGCGTCAACTTGTGTGGTGTGATTTGGTACGTGAGAATGGCAACGAGTTCTATGGCGGGCTGTCGGACCCACAGTTGGCGCAGATGTTGAAGATTGAATATAGTTGGGAGATTAATGAACTCACCCGCCGTGAGGCCATTGCCGAGGTGCAGGCCGAGATGACTGAAAAGGCCCGCGATTACTGCGATGAACTCATTAACCAACTCAGGGGGGAACTGCGTACATGGGTTGGTCGCTTTGCGGAAATGTTTATTGAGAAGCTGATAAAGCGTCACTTCAACGACCAGCCGATTGATGGTAGCTATTTTAACCATGCCGAGAAAGTCCAACTCAGCCGTTTTGAACGGGTCTATCCGACGATGGCACAACCCTATGGCGCACCCCGTGTCTATCAGATTGATGTCTACGCTGTGCCATTCAACTCAAATCATCTTCCTTGGGTGGTCGAGATCAAAAACTGGAAAGACCCTGTAAGCAAGCCCGATGTCGAGAAGTTCTGGCAAGCGTCACGTAACCTTGCCAGCGATAAAGGTCATGCACAGGTTGTTTGCTGGTTCTATTCACGGAGTGGCTTTACGGGGCCAGCAAGAGATTTTATGCAGGAGAACGGCATTCTTTATACTGATGAAAGTGGGTTGGTGAATATGCTAGAGGTTATGGGCGTCATCGACCAGTGGCATGAAGAATGAACACAGGCCACATAATCTAAATTGATGCATGACAAGACCACAAGGATACCACATGAAAATCGGCATTTCTATAGCCTCTCGATACGACGTTAAGGATGTCCGTGAGGGCGCACGGCATATGGTCGAACGCACCAAGGCGGCGGCAGAGGTGGAGTTGGACAGCCTGTTTGTGGGCGACCATCATGTCACCCCCAAGCCCTACTATCAGAACACGCCCATACTGGCACGGGCCTTGGCCGATTGGCATACAGCCCCCGCAGGCGCGCTCTATCTGCTACCCTTTCGTCATCCCGTTCTGTTGGCCGAGGAAATCGCAACCCTCGCCACCATTGCACCAGGTCGCTTTATCATGCAGTGTGGATTGGGCTATGGCGAACAAGAATTTGCGGCCTTTGGCATCAACCCCAAGCATCGCCCATCTCGCTTTGAAGAGTGTCTGAGCATCATGCGCCGTCTGTGGGCTGGGGAAACAGTGAGCCATGATGGACGCTGGCAGATACACGAAGCGCGGATTTCACCGACACCATCGCAGCCCATCGAGGTGTGGGTTGCGGCCAAGGCCAAACCTGCGATTGAACGCGCCGCGCGTATGGGTGATGGCTGGTTGGGTGCGCCCGCGTTGTCATACAATGAGGCCAAGGCAAGTTTGAACCTCTACCTGACAGCCTGTGAAAATTATCAGCGCGAACCCGGCGTCAAGGCACTCCGTCGTGATATTTATATTGGTGAAACGCAATCCGAGGCAGAGTCCATCGGTGGCAAAGTCGTTGCAGCGGGCTATCGGGGCTTTGCGCCTGGTACGGCCATTGTCGGTGATGTCGAGTCGGTTGCCAACAGGTTTCAGGAATTTGGGGAGATGGGCTACACTGATATCATCGTGCGCAATTTGGTATCAGAGCAAGAACATGCTCTGGCAACCATCCATCGACTTAAACAGGTGAAGGCACTGGTTGGTGAAGAATAAGGAGACAAGGAGACGGGAAGACGGGGAGATAGGGAGATAGCAAAGGAAAGTATCACAGGTTGGCTACCTGCGCCACAGATAACCAATCTGTGATACTGGTGTATACTTTCCTCTGCAATGGAAAATGGAGGATAGGGGAATTATGATGTCTACAAATGAAGAATACAAGCAGTATATGAGCCAGATGTTTGCCCAAGAAGATGATGTATTGAGGAATATACGTGCTGTGATGGAGCATGAGGGTATCCCCGGCATCAATGTGTCCGCCAATGGTGGGAAGACATTACATCTGCTGGCGTTGATGATTGGGGCAAAGCGCATTTTGGAAATCGGCACACTGGGTGGCTACAGTGCGACATGGATGGCACGGGCAATGCCTGCCAACGGGAGACTGATTACACTAGAACTTGACCCACACCATGCCGAGGTCAGCCGACGCAATTTGGCAAAGGCGGGATTAGCGGATAGAGTTGAAGTCCGTGTGGGACCTGCCAATGAGACGCTACGCACGATGCAACGCACCAACGAACCTCCGTTTGATGTGGTGTTTATTGATGCCGACAAAACTGGCTACCCAGAATATCTGACGCTGGTGTTGCCATTGATCCGTGAAGGTGGGCTTGTGCTGGCTGACAACACATTGGGGAGGCGCGTATTGGGGAATGATAAAGACGATGCTATTGTGCAATATAATACAGCGGTTGCCGCACACCCTGACCTTGTTTCGATGATGCTGCCGATGTTGCAAAATGGTGGTGGCGTTGACGGCATATTGGTGTCCATGAAGCGCGCTCGTTAAAGCGCAGGGTTCGGTAATCTATGAAGATATACATCATCGGCGACAGCATCTCGATTCAATATGGCCCCTTTTTGCAGCAATCTCTACGGGGCAAGATAGACTACGCACGTAAAGAGGGTGAGGAAGAAGCATTGCTCAATCTGGATAATCCACAAGGGGCCAATGGCGGAGACTCGTCGATGGTGCTTGATTTTTTGCGTGGACAAGCCTCACCCAAGATGCTCGACAGCGACCTGTTGCTCATCAACTGCGGTCTACACGACATCAAAACCGATGCACAGACCGGGCAACGTCAAATCTCTGATGAGCAGTACGAAGCCAATCTACACGCCATCATTGACATTGTAACAGGGATGAAACCGCAGTTGGTGTGGATACGGACAACGCCTTGTGATGAGAACATCCACAACCACGAGCGAAGCACGTTTTATCGTTTCTCTGCCGACAACCATCGTTATAACCAACTCGCCGACCGCATCATGGCCGACGCCAATGTTCCCATCATTGATCTACACACATTTACGGCAAACCTTGGCAAGAATCTGTACTACGACCATGTACATTTCCATGACCACATCTGCGAGAAACAGGCAGCGTTTATTGCGGGCTGGCTGGATGCGTTTGGGCAGAGGAATTAACCGCAGAGTTCGCGGAGGGCGCAGAGGAGAGGGGAGACAGGGAGACAGGGAGAGGGGGATCATAAGCGAGAGTGAGTGATACGACCAGCTTTCAACCTTTCAACCCTTCAACCTTTCAACTATGAACATCAAAATTATCGAAGCATCGACAGAATCATTGGATGCATTTATCACATTATTAGATGAAGTCGGCGAATGGCTGTGGAACAAAGGTGTGAAGCAGTGGGAACCCGGAGAGCATCGAGAAAAAGAGGCACAACTGCGGACGTTGGTTGAGCGTGGCTGTCTCGTGTTGGCCTATGATGAGGAAAGATTGGCAGGGGGCTGTATCCTCTCTGAAATTTTGCCAGAGGAATGGCCGGAGGGCTTTGACGATGGGCTGGTGCTTGGTTCGTTTGTCGTTGCGCGCTTTGCGGCAGGTCAAGGTATCGGCTGCCATATCATCCAAGGGGCGATTGACTTCGCTGTAAAACATCAACAGCCTGCCATACGGCTCGATTGCTGGGAGGGCAATGACTTTTTGAAAGCCTATTACCAGCGCGAGGGTTTCACGATGTTGGCCCCAATTCATCTGGCGGATTATTCGATCCGGTTGTTTGAAATAAAGATTGAGCAGGGGTAAGACATATGCAATCGCAACTAGACACGATTCTGCAGAGCATTGTCGAATCATTTGAACTGGCAGGGCTGGCCGTCGGCATCGTGCAGGGAGACGAACTTGCTTATGCCCAAGGCTTTGGTGTTCACAACATAGAAACAGGTACACCGATTACACCTAATTCGGTCTTTTACACAGCCTCCATCTCCAAAACCTTTGTAGCAACGGCCATCATGCAGCTTGTGGAAATGGGCAGCGTAGACCTCGACGAACCTGTCATAACCTACCTAACTTACTTTACGCTCAATGATGAAAGTGTATCAAATATCACGATTCGACATATGCTTAGTCATATATCAGGGATGCCTGATGTTGAAGATTATTATTGGGACCAGCCCACCGATGATGTTGATGCGTTGGAAAACTATGTGCGCAGCCTGCACGAACATACGCTGCTCTCAACACCTGGTGAGGCGTTTGCATACAGCAACATGGCCTATGAGGTCTTGGGGGATGTCATCGCCAAGGTGACAGGCCAGCCGTTCGAGACTACCATCAATGAGATAATTTTCAAACCGTTGGGCATGAGCAACAGCACCTTTCTGCGTCCGACACAGATGACAAGCCCCCATGTCCGTATTCCCCACTTAGCTGTCAGCCCAGTCTATCCCTACAACCGCACCCATACACCCAGTTCCACTTGCCATGCGAGTCTGATGGACCTAAGTCGATGGGTGCGCATGTTTTTGAATGGTGGTATTTTTTTGGATGGTCAACGGATTCTCCGCGATGCCAGTGTTGAGACGATGTGGCAGCAGCAATTTGAAATTGACGAGGATGAATACATGGGGTTGGGCTGGTTTGTCGAGCCATATGCCGACGACACCAAACGCTTTGTCTATCACGAAGGCGGCGACATCGGCTTTCTCACCAACATAGCAATCCTGCCCGAAGAATCGCTAGCGGTTATCATTCTCTCCAACAGCGCATTGACACCGATTTGGGAAATCATGGACATTGCCCTGACAGCAGCTCGTGGACATGAAATTCCCAACGATAGCATCCCCTTACCACCAGCCCTTTTACCGCTTTCACACACAGTAATGACACTAGGGCAAGAGGCTGCATTGGCGCAAGCACAGACGCTCCAACAAACGCACCCCGATGACTACACCTTTGATACTGACCTGTTTTATTTTCCAGCTTTTCATGCATCAAAGATACTGCGGCAGCCCCAAATAGCCCTTGATATTTTGCGCTTATGTAAGGCATTGTACCCCAACAGTGATCAAGTTCAGGCATATTTAGCCGAATTGGAGGATTGGCATGTACGTTGACGGCTGTCTTTCATGCGAAATTTTATTGGGCAAAGTCCAAGTCGCTGGTGGCATCATCTATGAAGATGCCTACTGGATGGTGGCAATGGGCATAAAGCCGTTGCGCTCCCCCTACTATCCCTTCATTATCCTAAAACGCCACTGCGAGCATATCCATGAGCTATCGCAAGAGGAATCAGTGGCACTGGGTCTACTGATGCAGCGCATTGCCCAGGTGTTGATGGACACCGCCCAACCTGCCAAGGTGCATTTTGGCATCTACGCCGAACAGGTCAAACACATTCACGTACACGTCACACCACGAATGCCCTCCATGCCCGCAGGCAACAAGCCCAACCAGAAGATCAATCGACTCTACGAATGGCTGGCGAAAAGGGGCATGAAGCAACCTATTCCTGATGAGATGGTGGCCGAGGCTGCGGAGAAAATGCGTATGCGGTTTCAAGAATTGGAGGAGATATCATGAGTACGGATGCAATCCACGCGGTGATTGACGGTGAACGCCAACTGGCCGCTGCTCATCTCACCCTTGACCTACAAATCATTGACGAATTGCTCCATCCCGATTATGTCATTGTCCAGCCCGGTGGCGAGATTGAAAGCAAACAAGCGGTGTTGGCATCCTATCAAACAGGCGACCGTGTTTGGCACAGTGCAAAGGTAGATGATCTTGATGTGCGCGTCTATGGGAACATGGCAATGGTGGTTGGGCATTGGCAAGCATCGGGACGTAATGGCTCTGTGCAGTTTGACTACGAAGCACGCTTTCTCTCTGTGTGGGTCAACGAGTTGGGGCGTTGGCAGAATGTCGGCTATCAAGCAACAGAAATTTAGATGACCCCTTCTAGGAAGAGTTGAGTCTGTATACTTATTCTGCATGAACGCTCTTCCTGGAAGAAGCATTTAACAATAAGGAGATTCCTATTGCCATCGCAAGCAATTTACGAAGTGACCGTTGCCTATGGGCTTGAAAAAGTTGCTGCCCAAGAGGTGCGAAGTCGGTTAGGCAAACAGCTTCGCTTCAATCGCCATCCTGATGAAGAGGCTGGCAGCGGCGCGCTTCAATTTCGTTTACCAGGCGACCCCAATCGTACAAGTCAGCGGTTACTCAGCCTCAACACAATCCAAAACGTGTTTCTAGTCTGTCAGTTTGGTGTAACTCGCCCCAATGCATTGTTGGATGGCCGTAATCTTGCCATCATCGAACAGCACATTAAAACCGCCATGCGTCTTTCGCCACGGGGTCGCTATACAACCTTTGGTATCAGTGCCGCAGGGTCCGAGTCCAACGTCATGCAACGGCTGCGTAATCAACTTGGGCAGCAGCTTGGGTTGTGCTATGAAGCAGATGATGTGGATTTGGCTCTACGCATTCGACCTATTCGCTTACCACACAAGGCGATGGAAACGGGCTGGGAAGTGCTGATTCGACTCACGCCACGTCCACTGTCTGCCCGAGCTTGGCGTGTTTCCGACATGAAAGGGGCATTGAATGCACCTGTTGCCCATTGTATGGTGAGGCTGACCCGCCCCCAACCCAAAGATAAATTTCTCAACCTTGCCTGTGGTTCTGGCACATTGCTCATTGAACGGGTAATCGCCACTCATGCCAACCGCGTCATCGGCTGCGACATCAATCCCGATGCCCTTGAACATGCCCGACAGAACCTTGCCGCCAGCCAACTAAGCAACATCATCGAACTGCATAACTGGGACGCACGTTCACTCAATTTGCCCGACGCCAGCATAGACGCCCTCTGCTCGGATTTGCCCTTTGGCATCGCCATTGGCTCACATGAGGACAACGTATCGCTCTATCCTGATTTGTTGACTGAAGCGGCGCGGGTGGCAAAGCCCAATGCTAGGTTTGTATTGATTACACAAGAAATCAACCTTATCCAAGAGGCGATTGAAAATTCAGAAGCATGGAAACTGATGGAAGAGCTTAAGGTCAATCTGCGTGGGTTAAATCCCCGCATTTTTGTGTTAGAACGAAACCGCTTAAGATAAACTTGGCTCAATGTCCAACATCTTTTTCAAATCTGGCAAGCGCACGGGCTTGGCAATAAAACCATCCATACCAGCCTCTATCATGCGTTTGCGCTCATCCTCCATGACAGCAGCGGTCATGGCAATGATGCGTGGCACTTTTGACTGAGTTTGTTGAGCCATATATTGATGGATTCGTTGAGTGGCCTCTAACCCGTCCATTTCGGGCATATGAACATCCATTAGAATGATATCATAGACTTTTATTTGCACGGCTTCCACGGCTTCAACCCCGTTACTCGCAAGGTCGGCTTGGTAGCCTAATTTTTGGAGAATGCGTAATGCCACTTTTTGATTCACCACATTGTCTTCGACCAACAGCATTTTGGGCATGGACGATTCGAGTGCTGACGGCTCGATTATGGGTGATGTCAACACTGGTTGCGTTGAGGGCAAAGGGGCCATGATGGGGGCCGTTGAATCTGGCTTATTGGTATTCTCTAATGAGGTAGCCTTGACCGTGCTTGATTCTGTTGGGATGGTGAAATAGAACTGTGAACCAGTGCCAAGCGTACTCTCGACCCAAATTGAGCCGCCCATCATCTCCACAAGCCGTTTGCTGATCGTCAGCCCTAGCCCTGTCCCACCATATTTGCGTGTTGTGGATGAGTCCGCTTGACTAAAACTTTCAAAAAGTGACTCTAATCTGTCTGCTGAAATGCCAATACCCGTATCCTGTACACAAAACTGGAGGGTATCGTGGGCAGTTGAAGATTGCGCCCCTGTGGTCGTCCCTGTGGTCGTCACTGTAATTGTAATTTGCCCCTCGTGCGTAAATTTGAGCGCGTTGCCAACCAAATTGATCAGGATTTGGCGGAGTCTGGTCATATCGCCCAGAATGACATTGGGGACAGTTGAGGCAATATTGCTGGTAACATGGATATCTTTCACACTGGCTTACGCTGACAATATACCCACTACGTCCTGTACACATTCCCCAACCGAAAAAGGATGTTTTTCAATCGTCATCATGCCAGATTCAATCTTAGAAAAATCCAGAATATCGTTGATGACCTCTAACAACAGCTCACCACTTTTGCGGATCGTGTATACACACTCTTGCTGACTGGGCGTTAAATTCATATCATCAAGCAGATCCGTCATGCCGATGACGCCATTCATGGGTGTCCGAATTTCGTGGCTCATATTGGCGAGAAACTCACTCTTGATGCGTGTTGCGGCCTCTGCCTCATCCTTGGCCTTGCGTAGCTCGATGCTCTGTTGACGTAATTTTTGTTCTGCATCATTTCGAGTAGACTCAAATATCCAGTAGATTGAGGTCATCAACAACAAGCCCAGCGTATAGTTGACTTCGATCTCGAATGAGTTGAACAGGGCGGTGTCGTTGACTATCCAAGGATGTGGGTTTACACGGAGCTCCCATACTTTAATCGCAATGAGGATAAGTCCATAGAGTACGCTAACTGCATACCCCACATAGGCATTGGTAATGTAGACGACCAGCGCAATCAGCACAGGCGGCCAAATCAAGAGTGGAAGCAAATTATCATAGAAGGTATCGGGGATGAAAAAGTATAGGGTAATGGGTGCAGAAAGCGACGGTGCAAGTAGTAAGATAATAAAAAACCAGACAAGTACCTTGATTGAGCCTGTGAGCCTGGGAATCAAGAGCAGAATGATAGCCTCGACCAATCCTATCGTCGAAAATACTATCGCCATATTTCTAATCTCACTCGTCGCATAGAAAAAATGATATCCGATGAGAAAGGGAAGCATAATGATCACTGTCACAGAGACCGATAGAATAAAATGGCAAATCCTGCGCACATGTGTATCCTCGGTAGGGTAGGATGTCCCCATGATCCACTGCATAAAATATTCAATCATAAAAACGTAGCTTGAAAAGTAGTCACCTGTCGATAAGTAGAAAATTTGTATAAATTTAATGATACCTTGAGTACACTTGATACGCAAACCGCGTATTCTCCCTATGACATGGCGTAGTAATAAAACGATTTAAAAAGAGTATAGCAGATACCTTGGGTGTAAACGATGCAGTTCAATTTATAGTCAACTTTATATGCAGGTAACGATTTTGTTTGATAAAATGTTTCAATCTGATTCAAGAAGAAGTGCAACGAGCAGATGCATGAATCAGATTGAAAGGATAGAGAGTAAATGCAATGATGGAACTTAAAAAGATACGTTTCAAGCTGACCAATGCCCCCTTTGATGGTGAAACACTCTGGGCTGAACCTGCTGGTGAAATGAGATATAGGCTGCGTAACATACCCCTGTATGTAGAAGGGTATGCAGAATCAGACATTGTTGCCTGCCGCGCGGTTGATGGATGGCATGAAGTGACGCATCTTGTCACCAATAGTGGTAATGGTACGATACGAATACTCTTTGCTGATGCAAACCAGCCAGAAGCGGTACATATCTTGAATGAACTAACGTCGATTGGATGTACCTACGAACAGGCAACAAATCAGTGGGTTGCCGTCACTGTACCACCAGATATGGAGGTTCCATTTTCACAGATGTCAAATTATTTGAATGCAACTGATGACACAGTATTGATTGGCTGGGAAGTAGCCAAACGGCCTATAGTTGAACTGTAGCAGACAATACTAGGATGATATGGTATCCGACAGTGCTTTGAGCATTAAGTATGTCGAGGTCGCCCCGGGGTCTTGATGCCCAATGCTCCGTTCACCGAGATAACTGGCACGCCCCTTCTTGGCCTGCATCGGAATGGTCGCCTGCATTCCCGTCTTTGCTGCATCAACCGCTGACGCCATTGCCTCGTCCAACGACTGCCCTACTGCCACACCGGACTTCAGTGCCTCCAGCGCAGGTGTCCATGCATCCAGCATCGTCTTATCACCCACCTCGGCACGACCCCGCTGCACGATGCCCGCCAGCCCAGCCTCCAACGCATTGACAAACTCACTGGCAGTCAATTCGTCATCTTTGTTGGCCGCTTTATTCGCACTAGCCGACGCCTTCATAAAAAAGTTTCCATAAAGCATCCCACTGGCCCCACCTACTTTGGACATTAATGTCATGGACGTTGTCTTGAAGATAGTGCCAATGTCTTTGTCCGCCACTTCCGCTGCTTTTTCAGCCACAATGCCAAAGCCGCGCGCAATGTTTGTGCCATGATCAGCGTCACCAATGGCCGAGTCGAGTTCTGTTAGTTGTGTTTTGTTGGCGTCCAGTACTTCTGCGCAGGACTGGAGCCATTGAATGAGTTGTTGTTTTGAGATTGTCATGTTTATTTTCTCGATTGAATATCTTCCTAAGAGCGATAAATTACAGCATAGCGTTCGTTTTTCTCTAACCACGCCAAATCCATTTCGCCTATACTTACTCTGGCAGAACCTATCGGCAAAATTGGGTCATTAATATACACATAATTTTCTTCGATGGCAACTAAAACAACTGCATGTGCAGAAGTAACCTGCGACCAATGAGGCAGCTCCCTTGCTTCTACATTCAGAATACAAGGCCAGCCATTGATTAGAATTTGATACAGATCATCCCACGTGCCATATTCTTGTTTGGTGATAGAAACACCACGCATCTTGAGATTCTGGATATTACCAAAAATTGCTCCCTCATTGACATCAACTTCAAGTTGTCTCAAGAGTCTTTGGTAGCGATAGCGAATCCCTAAATATGATAGACACATTGCAGCACAAGCCGCTAAACAATCTCCAGGATACATTTGCTGGATATGTGGTACTGATAAGTAACATGGAGTTGGCGGTTGAAACATCATACTTTGACACGCTCTCGTCTATTTATAATATCCAGAGGGCTAATACTGCCATCAGGCACAGGGACATTGGGTGTCCAGTTGGTTGCAATATATTCTTCTGGAGCTGAACGTGGTGTAAACGGTGGCAAGTCATTTGCTAATTCTTTTGTCTTTTGATTAATTTTCTCCTTTAGTTCTAAGGACGTATTCATTTCTCCCGTTTGCACATCTACTTCGATCTCACCAACATCCCCCACAATGCCAACATGAGGTGCTGTAAATACCAATGGGAAACGCCAAACGCTTCGTCCGTCTTCTTTTTCAGATAAAATCAATGTTGGTTCACTTGTTCCTATCATCATACTGACTTCATCGCCCAGCCAATGATTAACTTGGCGTTTTGCCATTGTTGCTGTCACCTGAACATGAACAATAAATTCAGGAATCGTAAACTCATTCAGATTAGGAACTTTGAATTTTTCCAGCAAAACCGACATAACGATCTCCTTTACTAAACAATCCAATCATAACCTGCCCAATACTACCAGAAACGGCATCGGGGGATCAGTACGCCACCCACCAACTTAGCAACCCCTCTGCACCTACCTGCTAGCAACCCCAACGCAATCCCGGCGTCTTCACTGGCGCATCCCAAAAGTTCAACATCTCCTCATCCACTTTCACCAGCGTAATCGAGCAGCCCTGCATTTCCAACGAGGTGATGTAGGGACCGATGAGGTTGCGCGCAATGGTAATGCCTCGTGCTTCACAGAGTTGAGCGAGCTTGGCATAGACGGCGTATAGCTCAGAGACAGGTGTGCCGCCCATGCTGTTGACAAAGGCGATGACCTGATCGCCGCTTTCAAATGGCGCATCAGTCAGGTCTTTGTCTACCCAATCGCCAGCCTCTCGGTCCCATTCGCGCACGGTGCGAGTGTAGGGTGCATCATCAAGAATTTCGTTGGTCATTATTTCGGTGATCTCATCAGCCGAGACGAGCGACATCCGCTTCTGCCCTGGTTCACCATGAATGCCGATACCAATTTCCATTTCATCGTCGCCCAACTCAAAGGTTGGCTTGCCTGCAGCGGGAACCGTACACGAGGTCAACGCCATGCCCATTGATCGACCCGCTTGGTTGACTCTGCGCGCCAAGTCTGCACATTGGTCGAGATCATAACCCGCCTCTGCTGCTGCACCAACAATCTTCTCCATGATGACGGTTGTGCCAACGCCGCGACGACCAGCAGTGAATAGGCTATCTTTAACGGCCACATCGTCATCTACAAGGATGTTCTGTACCTTGATATCTTCGCCATGCAATAATTCGGCTGCTGTCTCAAAGCTGAGAACGTCACCCGTGTAATTTTTGACAAGAAAGAGGACGCCAGCACCGCTATCAACCGCCTTGCCGCATTCATACATCTGATCCGGTGTCGGTGAGGTGAACATTTCGCCTGGACAGGCTCCATCCAACATGCCCATGCCCACAAAACCACCATGCATCGGTTCGTGACCACTGCCACCACCAGAGACGATGGCGACTTTATTGGCAACAGGTGCATCAACACGGGTAATGTAATGCGGATCAATCTGCACGTTCAGTTCAGGGTGCGCCGCCGCCATACCCGCCAGTTGATCACGCACGACATTTTCGACATCATTTATCAGTTTTTTCATGGTTCATCTCCTATAAATTTAACGCGAATAGGGGAGAACGCGAATAAGGCGGATTTACTTCCAGGAAGGGGTGACAAACTTTTTGGTATGTTAAAATGATTGCATCCCCTTCCTGGACGTGTTAGTTTCGCCCTATCCGCATTCTCCCCTATTCGCGTTTTTAATTCTGGCATGGTTCAATAGAGGGTAACAATGATAACCGTTCAGTAGGCACGCCTCGTGCCAGCTCTACACTGGTACAACCCGCACGAGGGCGTGCTAACTGAACATGGATTTGTTACCCTCTATTGTTACCATATGAACCATGCCTTAATTCTTAAACAATAGATACGTCAGGTTGATAGCCGTTGCTATCAAAAAAACGGATTCGATTTGCGGGCAACGAAACCCACACGGTTTCCTCAATCGTGCGGCCAACCATTGTCGGGACCTTGGCCTTGATGCGTTGCTCACCCGCCTGTAATGTCAGCAGATACTGCCCGCCGATGACGATAGACTTGTTGCGAACTTGGGCCTGCACAGCCTGTGATGACTGTTCGTTGCTTACCTGTACATGCTCAGGACGAATGCCCAGTGTCAATGCGCTTTGCCCACTTGCGCCGTTTAACGATACTGCATCCGAGAAGAATGGAATTTGAACACTATCAGCACTACGCACCGAGTCGAGCTCGATAAAGTTCATCCCCGGATTGCCCAAGAACCAGCCGCCAAAGACATCGTCGGGGCTGCTGTAGAGTGTACGTGGTGGGGCATACTGTACAATCTCGCCGTCCTTCATCAGCGCGATTTGGTCGGCCAAGGTCATGGCCTCGGTCTGGTCATGGGTTACGTAGATGATGGTCTGGTTGAGGCGGGTGAAGAGTTCTTTGAGTGCGCGTTTGAGTTGAAGCTTGGCATTGATGTCCACATTGGTGATTGGCTCATCAAAGAGGATGATTCGTGGTTGACGGGCAACGGCACGGGCAACAGCGACCTTTTGACGTGTGCCATTGTCGAGCTCGCTGATGTCACGGTTGACGCTATCACGCATATCCAGCAGGTCAACGACTTCATCGACACGCCTCTGTCGTTCAGCCTTGGATAGTCGCTCCTCTTTAAGCGGCAGCTCAATGTTTTGGCTGACACTGATGCCACGATAGACCACTGGATATTGGAAAACCATACCGATGTTGCGCTTACGAGTTGAGTAGCCTGTCACCTTCTCATCACCAAAATAGACATCGCCACTAGTCTGCGACTCTAGTCCGGCGATGATACGCATCAATGTGGTTTTTCCGCACCCCGATGGTCCCAACAAACAAGTCGTGCTTCCCGCAGGAAAGGTCATGCTGATGTCGCGAACAGCCACGACGTTGCCCCGATCAAATTCTTTACGCAGTGTATCTAGTCGAATGTCAAGCATGAATTCTTTCCTTTTCTAAATTTCTGATGTTGTTATGACTCTGCTGCAAAAAGGTCAAAATCGCCCAAAAGTCCGACTTCTCACCAGTGGTAGAAATCATCAAATTCTACAGAAGTCGGACTTTTTTCAGCCGTGACTCACTGATTACGCTGAATCGATCATTTTTCGAGCAACTGATGATTTCTTCAAACTCAACAGTAACGTC
>JBCCFC010000025.1:0-23787 GCA_039029935.1 Chloroflexota bacterium | reverse complement strand
GTGTTTTCTACTTTGCCAAAAAAGAATTTGTTGGTATAATGAGACATGTCACCAAACTTGGTGAGCATTTATTGTATCGTATCCACCTTGATTTAGAGGAATTGCATGGCAGGAATTATATGGAAACGAACCAAACCATACCAATCTATACCATCGGTTATGGTCAACGCACCATCACCAATTTTATCCGCATACTCCAACAGCACGACATCCGCTATTTGGTCGATGTACGCACCGCACCCTATTCACGCTATCAACCCGATTTTACCAAAGACAAACTGCACCAAGCACTCAGCGACCACGACATTCGCTATCTCTTCTTGGGCAAAGAACTGGGGGGGATGCCCGCCGATGACACCTGCTACAGCGGTGGCAAGGTAGACTATGATCTCGTCAAGACCAGAGCTTTTTACCAAGCAGGTCTGGCGCGCATCCAAAAAGCCTTTGACCAGCAGCAACGTGTCGTCCTCATGTGTAGCGAAGGCAAGCCGGAAAGCTGTCATCGTACCAAGCTCATCGGCGAGTCGCTGACCGCGCTGGACATCCCCATACTGCACATTGACGAAAAGGACGAACTGCAACCCCAAGATGTCATCATCGACCGTATCACTGGCGGGCAGCTTTCGTTGTTTGGCGACCATCAGTTTCATTCGCGTAAACAGTACACATAGGAAGGAATTAACCGCAGAGGGTGATGGGGTGACAGGGTGATGGGGTGATGGGGTAAACTCTCCACTTTCCACTTTCCACTTTCCACTCTCCATTTTCAACTTTCAACTCTTCGCTTTCTGCGGTAAAAATATAACCATGAAAATCATCACCATCGGCGTCTATGGCTTTGAGGAAGATCAATTCTTCCAAGCACTCCAGGATGCCAACGTAGATACCTTTTGCGATATCCGCTGGCGGCGTGGGGTGCGCGGGTCTACCTATGCCTTTGCCAACAGTCAGCGGTTGCAGAATCGTTTGGGGCTGTTGGGCATCCACTATCTGCATCGCAAAGACCTTGCACCCTCACCTGAAATCCGTGAGCAGCAATATGCAGTAGACAAAGAAACCAAGACGGCCAAACGTCAACGCACAATCTTGGCAGAGCAGTTTATCGAAGCATATGAACATGCATGTTTGACGGATTTTGAGCCGCAGTCCTTGCTAGATGAGTTGCCAGAGGAGGCCAAGGTTGTGGCCTTCTTTTGTGTCGAACGTGAGCCTGCGGCCTGTCATCGGTCGTTGGTGGCGGATAGGCTGGTGCGAGAATTGGGGTGGGATGTGGCGCATATCTTGCCAGAATAAGTTAAGAGGCACGGAGATTGATCCAATGGATTGTGAAGTGAACGAAATTTCACAAATTTTGTTTACTTTGCAATTCATTGGACCAATCTGAGAGACAATCCAGAGTAACAATATCGAAAGAACATCATGAATGTCCTCATTGTAGCAAAAACACGACGTGGGTCTAGGGCATGTATCGGTGGTATCACCCTAGAGGGGCAAAGTGTCCGTCTAATCGAAGCGGATAACGACTGGAATGAACAGGCTGGAATGGCATACGAGGTCGGTGAGGTATGGTCTGTTGAGATGACACCTACCACCAATCTCATTCCACCCCATGTTGAAAATGTCATTGTCCACCACAAGCAAAAATTACCGCTTGATGTACACCCTGTGCGCTTTATTGAGCAGACCATGCCGCCCAAAGTGGGTGGTCCAGAGGTGCTGTATGAGGGGTTGACGTTGATGCGTAGTTCGGGTGTCCTCTATGTCTCGCAGGATCAGGACATTCCTGCCTACAGCACCATGTTCTGGCGACCCGATCAGCCGCTTTATCGTGATACAGATGACAAGCGCATTCGCTACCGCTACCCCATTTTGTCATCAGACCTGGTTCATTCACCACAAACTGATCCTTCACTCACATTTGTCGGCTATCAGGACCCGTTGGACGAAATTCCAGCAGGTACGCTGCTGCGTGTCTCGCTGTCGCACTGGTGGACGCCAAAAGATAGGGATGAAGAACCACGCTGCTATCTACAGCTATCAGGCTGGTTTTGTGATGCCGATTGGGGACATGTGCCATCTATAGAGAACACAACACACTGGCTCTTTAGCGCAATACCCGATTCCTCGCCACCACCGTCCAGTTTCCTTCCATCCAACCTGACATCATCTAGCCCACTACCAACTGGGACATTATCAACTGGGACATTATCAACTGGGACATTATCAACTGGGACATTATCAACTGGGACATTACCACCATCGCTGGCCGCGCGCGCCGCAAACATCGAGCAGCACAACCAACTTCATCAAACGCTCAAAACCGTCTTTGGCTACGATACCTTTCGCCCATTGCAACGAGAAATCATCGAGCATATTCTTGCCAAAAAAGATACCTTGGTGATTATGCCGACAGGGGGCGGTAAATCACTCTGCTACCAACTACCCGCTTTGGTGATGGGTGGCTTGACCATCGTTGTCTCGCCGCTGATTTCGTTGATGCAGGACCAAGTGACACAACTTTGGGAGATGGGTGTGACGGCAGTGTATCTGAACAGTACGCTTTCGCATGGCGAGTATGTGCAGACAATGCAGGAAATCAAGCGTGGCCGTGTAAGTCTACTCTATCTGGCGCCCGAGACACTGATGCGTCCGGAGATATTGCTGATGTTGGATCAATGCCAGGTGGATACATTTACCATTGATGAGGCGCACTGTATTTCGCAGTGGGGTCACGATTTTCGTCGCGAATATCGCCAATTGGCGCAGGTCCGCCAACGCTATGCCAAGGCTGTCTGTGTGGCTTTAACCGCAACGGCAACACCCCGTGTACAGGATGATATCCAGCACACCCTGGGCTTTGAAACCGCCAACCCCTTTGTCGCCAGCTTTGATCGACCCAACTTAATGATCTCAGTGACACCCAAAGTCAACCTTGTCCAGCAAATGCTTGATTTTATTACCCAATACCCACAGCAATCGGGTGTCATCTATTGTGGCACAAGAAAGCGTGTTGATGAGTTGTGTGCAACATTGGTTGCCAATGAATTCAACGCCCGCCCCTATCATGCGGGGTTAGACGACCATGTACGGCGTGAAAATCAGGATGCCTTTATTCATGATAACGTGGATATCATTGTAGCAACGGTCGCCTTTGGCATGGGCATCAACAAACCCGATGTGCGTTTTGTGCTGCATGTGGATTTACCCAAGACCATTGAATCCTATTACCAACAGATTGGCCGCGCCGGGCGTGATGGCTTGGACGCCTCTTGTCAGTTGTTATATAGCTATGGGGATGTCGCGCTCACACATCGTTTTATTGAAGAAGGGGCTGAATCTGAGCGGCAAGGGCGCAAGGCACGTCTGCGGGAATTGCTCAATTGGGTGGAGGGACAGGACTGTCGCCGGATTGGTTTACTGGCCTATTTTGGCGAAGTGTACACAGGGACAGGGGAAGATAGTGCAGAAGATAGTGCAGAAGATAGTGCAGAAGAGACAGCCAGCAAGATTGATTGTGGCATGTGTGACAACTGCCGTCAAGAAGCACATGAGCTGGCTGATCTAACCACGCCAGCCAAGAAGTTTCTCTCCTGTGTCTATCGCACACGACAACGCTTTGGCATGGACCATATCATCAAGGTGCTGCGTGGCTCACGCGCCAAAAAGGTGCTGCAATTCGAACACGACAAGCTTTCAACCTATGGGATTGGCAATGACTTCTCCACCGAAGAATGGAAATATCTGGCACAACAGTTTATTCAACAAAAACTGGTCGATATCGATTCATACTACCGTACACTCACGCTCACAGACCAGTCCGTCGCTGTTTTACAGGGGGCTATCACAGTAGAGGGGCGATTACCTGCCAGCTATGGCGTGAAACGTAGCAGCAAAACATCAAGCAAGACACCCATTCTGGCGATAGATTATGATTCAACACTCTTTGAAGAGCTACGCCTCCAACGAAAAGCTTTGGCCGACGAACAAGGTGTCCCACCCTATGTCATCTTTAGCGACCGCACACTGCGCGAGATGGCCGCGTACTATCCACAGTCCGTTGAATCATTTCGGCGGCTACATGGCGTTGGTGAAATCAAGGTGGAACGCTATGCGGATATATTCTTGACACATATCCGTACCTACTGCGAGGAGCATCAACTGGGAGAGAAAGCCTATTCGCAGAGTGCCGCGCAACAATCGTCACAGACATATCATCGCGCTACAATGGGCAATCGCACCCAGCAAGTGGTCGAACGATTTTGCAGTGGCGAGTCCATCGCAGCGATTGCAACTGAATTTGATATCAAAGAGTCCACTGTATGGACGCACCTATCCAAAAGTTTTCAAGCAGGATATCAGCTACCGCTAGACAGACTGCGCTCACTTTCACAGCTAAGTGACGAAATGCAGGCCAGCGTCTTGGTGCTTTTTGGGGAAACCGTTGAGCAACATGGACAAGCGTTGTTGACGCCAGTGTATGATGCGTTGGATGAAACCGTGAGCTATCACGAGTTGCGGATTATGCGCATGATTTTTGTGCAGGAAACACAGGCGATAGACGAGAATGGTTGAATCGTTTTTTTACAACGGCATCGGAACGGCCGCGTATCTGTTCCGAGATGACGACTAAGGGGCATCGCCCACCCATGATGAATCATGTCAAAATTCACGATGTAGCTGGAACAGCCGATTCTGTAAAAACGTTCTGTATGTAAAATGGCTAATACATGTGAGTAATTATGACGAATTCAAACGATATACAAATTTTTCTGCCTGCCAAGCCTGAAATTTTCAATCTACACAGCATGAAAGATCGCAAACGGCTGCATAATCTCCAGACATCCAGCGCAGTCTGGAGAACGCATGACACCATCGATCAACAACTCAAAGACCTGGTACGTTCCCGCAACCCACAGTGGATAAAGCGACCTAGCGATAATGTGCAGATCCAAGCTGGAGTCTCGGCCTTACTGGACGGACAATCGGTCGAAGACTATGGCCGCTGGGTCTACTTTCCATGGTCGGGTACGCTGGTTCACTTACTGCCGCCAGATGAATTTTGGGAACTGCGTCTCAACCGTAACCGCAATAAAATCACCCATGTAGAGCAAGAAAAATTGGCTCAAGTGACCATTGGTGTGGTTGGGCTGTCAGTGGGCAATGCCGTTGCAACCACATTGGCGATTGAGGGCATAGGCCGTTGTCTCAAACTGGCGGACTTTGATCATCTTGATCTGTCCAATATGAACCGCATCCGCACATCCGTCCAGGATATTGGTCTCCCCAAAACCGTGATGTGCGCCCGCCAGATTTATGAGATGAACCCCTATGCCCATATCGAGATTTTCCCAGAGGGGCTGACCGAAACGAATCTGGGTGAATTCTTCCAAGGGGACCCACCATTGGACATCGTGATTGATGAATGCGATGGTATCCGCATTAAGTTTCTGTTACGGGAAAAGGCACGTCAACTGGGTTTGCCTGTACTTATGGAAACCAGCGACCGTGGCATGTTAGATATAGAACGTTTTGATCTGGAACCCAATCGGCCACTTTTTCACGGGTTGCTCGGTGAGACGACGTCAAAAGATATCCCTGTTGGGATGACCAACGACGAGAAGGTGCCCTTTGTCGCACCCATAATCGGTGTTGATACCCTCTCTGCGCGTAGCGGAGCCTCCATGATCGAAATCGGCGAGACCATCTCAACCTGGCCCCAGCTTGGCTCCGAAGTACAGTTAGGCGGAGCTACCGTCAGTGCTGCAATCCGTCAACTCGTGTTAGAGGGGGATTTAACGTCTGGGCGACGCTACATCGACCTCACCAAGCTCATTACCCAGGATGATTCTGTGACTCAAACCGAGAACAAAACTGACGCCAGCCAGAGTACTGTTACATCCACACCCATAGACATGGGTCAGCCGCTAAAATCAAGTTCCATTTCAGCACTTATGCACTTTCTCGTCTCGCAAGCAATTCTGGCCCCTTCAGGCGGGAACACCCAGCCGTGGAAATTTGTCACAGACAACGAAGCACTGTTGATTATCCATGACAAGGTGCAAAGTCAAAGTCTACTCGATCCCGATCATCGAGGTGCATATGTCGGCCTCGGTGCAGCCATCCAAAACGTCTGCATTGCTGCCGCCTCTCGTGGATATGAGACAACGGTTCACTATTTTCCAAATGTGCCGCCATCGGTGTATGAGTCTATGAGTGCATCCAACGAAGTCGTCGCCATGCTTCAATTTCAATTGGAACCAGCGGCTACCAGTAACCGCGACGCCTTGTTGTGGCCCTATCTTGCTACCCGTATGACGGACCGAAAGATTTATGACCGCAGGGTATTGACGTTGGCACATCACCAAGCTCTTTTACGAATGACCCAAGAGCAGGGTTGCCACCTGACGTTACTAGACGGTGAGGATACCTTGGCCGAGATTGGTGTCATTATTGGGAGCGGGGACCGACTGCGCTTTTTGCAGCATCAAACTCACCGCGAGTTGATGGCCGAAATTCGCTGGAGCGACCATGAGATGCGGGAGACGGGTGACGGTATCGACCTCGCGACGATGGAACTAACCGCCACACAGTCCATTGGGATTCAACTATTACGCCGCCCCGAAGTTGCCCAACTTCTACAGGAACAGAATGGTGGCACTGGTCTGGCCGAAATGTCTGAAAAGGCCATCAAAAATGCAGGCGCGGTTGGGTTAGTCAGCGTGGATGGTAGCCAACCAGCGGATATCGTTCAGGGTGGTCGGGCGATCCAGCAACTTTGGCTGCTGGCAACCCAACTCGGTCTCTCCTTGCACCCTATGACAAGCCTGCTCTACATGTTTAACCCTATCTCTCTCAAAGGATCAAACATCCCCGATTACACCCCGCAAGAGCTGGCAACACTGGATCATTTGCGTCAACGCTTTAATCATCTTTTTCCCATGCATCGTGAATGCAGCCAGTTGATGCTCTTTCGTCTGTCATATGGGGCGCCGGATACGCGTTTGACTCAGGTGCGGTCTATGCGGCGACCCGTGGAAGAGGTCTTGTTTTACGAGAAAGACGTGATGAAATTGCACATACCAATCGTGGATGAACCCAGTGTAGAAAAAAAAGCTGTAGAAAAAATAGCGCAATCTGGACCTGTATCAGATGGACAACCCTGTTATCGTCATGACACGCAGCCACATCGCAGCGTCAAGTCTTTCTATCCACCACCGTCGGCGGACTTAGACACACCTTGGATGATCAACGTCTACAGTGCATCCTATGAACGAGGGCGTTGGCAACGGTATAATGAGGCGGCAAATGAGAGCTACGCCGCTCGAGGTCTTCAAGCCGTCGGTGAAGAACAGCATATCGACATTGATCGCTACCCAACATACTTCGCCGAAGCATCGCTGGATGGAGACACTAACCCTATCGGTGGTGTGCGGATTCACCTACCCGATCCTGAAGGCAGAGTGCCACTCATGGATGAGTTGGCAGGGTATGTGGATATGACCCATTTGCAACACATTGTGTCCGAATTTCTGCCCAGCGGTGTTGGTCATGGCGGCGGACTCTGGATCGACCCTGCCTATGCTCGTTTGGGCTTGGCCGGAGATTTGGCAAGGGCCTGTAATGTCATGATTATTGCATCAGGGGCGAAAAGCTACATCGCTGCAACCCATCAATATTCACTGAATGCGTGGCAATCATTGGGATGGACTCCAAGTCCAAAAATCAACCCATTTGCATATCCTGATGAGCGATATCAAACTCACCTGCTATTGGGACGTTTGGCATCATGGCCGACGGACTTATATGCGTGGGCAACCAAACAATGTGATGGCATCCCCCTCGATGAAAGTGGTATGCGTTTTACAGTCCAGCCAATGAGGATGTACCCTTACGCTGATTATGCGCATGATTCTTGTGCAAGCTAAAGAAGAGAGTAGTTGTGGATCGCTTTTTTACCGTGTTTCCAGAGGACAAAGAGCGCGTGATTGCCACAACACTGGAGCAGGGTAATGATACGCTATCAAGCCAGGATGAATACCAATTGCCTTAAGTTGACCTTTACCCTATTGAAAATTCCTCAAACTTCCTATACTATAGATAGACGGCATGATGCATAACATGTGTTTGGCTATTTGAGGTCTAGTGGGGTGCGAAACCAGACCTTCGGGAGGTGTCCAGAGAAACTTAGGTGCGCCCAAATCATCAACGGACACCTCCCGAAGGTCTTACCCCACAAAAGCTCAAATAGCCCGTTTTCACCACAGCCCCAAACCATCACGATTGGCGAAGGCGAAACGCTTAATATCGGCGAAATTCGCTTGCAGGGGCCACAGGTCACAGGGCGTTTCCTCGACCCAGATGGCACACCCATGGGCAATGTCGCCGTGACAGCCCTCAGTGTGTATCCATCTGGCGAACTCGGGAAAGGAAGCTTGGTCCAATAGAGTCGGCATTCCGAACGCTATTGGACCAAGCTAAGAGACCTCGAATAGCCAATTTTGGATAGTTTGAGCGAGACAGATGGTATGCATATCAATCAAATAAAATCTATTATTCATACATGTAGCCTATATACATGCCTATTCGTAATTGCCATTGGCACTGCAACATTGTTGACACTCCCTGCAAATGCACAAACGCCGCTGCCTACACGACCCGACAACCTAGTCACACAAACACCCTATTCCGAACAACCTCGGTCCTGCATCACGGTTGATGACTCTATGCAAATCGGAGCCACAATTTCAGGGACGGTTGTTGATTCAGATGGCGAACCTGTAGCATCAAGCTTGGTACGCATTGTAGATTCTTGCTGGGCGCGTTATACGGATGACCAAGGACATTTTGAGATACCCAACATTTTTTGGGAGGGCGAAGTTCATCTGGTGGCGGAAAGTCCTTGGGCGGAGGTGCAGAACCACTATGACTCCCTGCCAATCACAGTTACAGTGACACAAGCCGATGTGGATACGTTGACTACCATTACGCTGGCGCAACCACTACGGCTACGTGGACCGCAGATCAACGGCATACTCCTGTTTGCAGATGATACACCAGCCACGGGTGCGCGGGCCTATATGAAACCATTACGGACTGGCGAAAGCACTTGTCCTGATGCAGAGGCGGGCAGAAACATCGTCAAGCATGATGTTGACGACACAGGTGCATTCTGGCTTGGCGGCATGGAGATGGGGCAGTATTGTCTCTTTGTCGAGCCGCCTGGCTACTATGGGACAGCGATTGCGCCTGCTCCAATTCTATTGACCATCAGTACGGCGTTGAATGCGGGCAATGAACCTGCACTGGATGTGGGTGTGTTGCGGTTTGGGCAGCCCAGCAAAACCATTCATGGCACGGTACGTGACCAAACGACTGGTGCTGGCGTCGCCAATATGATGGTCGTTGCCAACCCTGTTGATGAATACATCGAAAATCGTCGTATCTATGTCGAAACAGAAACCGATGAAAATGGAGATTATACGCTGCATGTGTATGGAGACACATGGTTGATCAATATTTATTCTCAAGAGGAAGGGCTGGGGCTTGACAGACCGCAGAGGCCGTTCAGACAACAGATACAATTTGCTGGCGATGACACCACCGAAACGCAAACTCTAGACTTTGACATCCGTTTTCCCTCAGCCCTGCTCACGGGCCGAATTGTCTCGCCAGATGGCTCACCATTGACAATGGAGACAGATGCTATCGAGTACACCTTTCCCGGGTATCCTGACTCAGGGATAACGATTGGGTTGGCAGGTAAATCTGGCTACAACTATGCCATACGCATTGAACCCAGTGGCTTCTTTACCATGCCTGTCTATGCAGATACCTATCTATTTCATCTCCGTATTTCACCTGGCTTTGTCCGCCCACCAATCTTTGTCCCATTCCCATTCCTCTATGAAATTACCTTGTCAGATGGCGAAATACGCAACTTAGGCGATATTCTACTACAGGAACCACAGGTGACAGGACGGGTTATTACGCAAGATAGAACCGTGTATACGAGTCCCTTTCTCCGTGTCTATCGCGCGACAATAGATGACGAAGAGGCCACTGGGTGTCAGTGGCATTATTCTTTCGGAATGTTTGAAAATATGAGTGTAGAGGAAGGTGTTTTTACCATTGGTAGTCTATCAGTGGGGGATTATTGTTTACAGGTTGCACCTGCAGGTATAACTGGTTATCGACCATATACGGATAATCAGGACAATCTATTATACCCACCAGCCCCTATCTCATTTACAGTAACAGACACAGATACAGTCGTTCATCTAGGTGACATTGCATTACTTTCTTCAACAAAAATCGTTCATGGTATGATACAGACAGCCAACGGGGAAAGGATTCGAGGTACACAGATTGAAGCCATTTACCAGCCATCGTTCTTACCGTCCCCACTGGTGCTATCCACAACCACCGACGAAGATGGTCTCTTTACCTTCAACCTCATAGGCGGGTTATGGGATTTACGCATTGAGCAACCATCCCCTTGGTTTACTGATAACGATTTGCAACGGATTGAATTCGCAAATGACTCAACCGCAGAGACTGAAAACATTGTTTTTACAGTACCTGAACGACCCTATCGAGTGTTTTTGCCA
The DNA here is from genome assembly GCA_039029935.1 of Chloroflexota bacterium. Lineage (GTDB taxonomy): Bacteria > Chloroflexota > Anaerolineae > Caldilineales > Caldilineaceae. The sequence continues at coordinate 13,180 of JBCCFC010000025.1, read as the reverse complement.
ATTTTGACACGGCAATAGACAACTCTGGCGTGAGGATCAACTAACGCCAATCAAAGGCAAGAACGAGAACCACTGTCTTGGCTGGCTCGGTCCATCCGTTACATCCAACGATGTGGGTACTTGTGTGTTGACACGGACCACAGCATCGGCTGTAACGCGCAACACCTGCTCCTCTGCAAGGTTTGCGGCATCGAGTTGGCTGTTGAGGGTAATGCTTGTGCCATTCTCCACATTCTCGTCCACACGCACATTAACGATGGCTTGATGACGATTATTGCGATGGACTGTACCCATGCGTATCGCACAGACCGTACCAGAGGGTGCGCCATCAGGACACAGCCCACCACTATCAGGATGCTGCCACACACGATCCCTGGTGTCATCTCCCTGTTGCCGATGCATGGGTGTGACAGAACCACTGCCTTCTCCCATAAAGATGGTATGCTCCGGAATAACAATCCAGAGGACAACCTGACGCAGCTCGTCAATCTCAAGGTTACGAAAGTCGATGGCAAACTGAACCTGTTCGCCCGGCACGGCATTCCCTGCGGTGATGTCAAGCTCAATGTCGCCAATGGTATCGGCAGGGGCAACGATTTCTTCCGGTGTGACATCATCGTCAAAGATGCTGGCAGCGTCAAAGCTGGGATTACTGTTGTCAAGTGCATTTAAGATGAGGTCCGTGGGGGAGAGGGGTACGGCGGGCATGGACGTGGGAGACGGGGTAACTGTGAGTGATGGCATCGTTGTATGTGTAGCCGTCGGTGATGAGGGTGATGACGTGCTGGTCGCCGTTGGTGGGACAAGTGTACTTGTACTGGTTGCCATGCTAGTCGCCATACTGGTCGCCGTGCTAGTCGCTGTGCTGGTCGCTGCTGACGGGACAGGTGGACTTATGCTAGTGGTAGTACCCATTGCAGTCGGTGTACTTGTTGGCGTTGATGTTGGCGTCGGCGTTGATGTTGGCGTCGGCGTTGATGATGGTGTTGGCATTGATGTAAGCACAGATGTCTGCGTTGGCATTGCTGTCGGCGTTGGCATTGCTGTCGGCGTTAGCATCGCTGTCGGCGTTGGCATTGCTGTCGGCGTTGATGTCGGCATTGCTGTCGGTGTTGGCGTTGCTGTTGGCACTGATGACGGTGTTGGTGTTAGTGTCACAGCTGGTGTACCTGTTGGTGTACCTATTGGTGTTGTTGCTGGATAGTTGTTGTCAATAATTGTGCCAATGGCCTCATCATCCGCAATCGTAGCGTTGACAGCACTGAGTAAACGCAACATGAATGTACGGTTGCCCTGAGCAGCGGGCAAGTTTGCAATCGGCACAGCAATCGTCCCCTGTGTCTGTCCAGGGGCAAAGGTCAAGGTCCCGTTTACACCAGTAAAGTTTGTTCCTGCAAAGGCTGAGATATTGTCGGTTTCATAGGCAACGCGGATGGTGGTGTTGCTGGCTTGGTTGAGCCGAACGGAAAACACAATTGTGCCTGTGGTTTCATTGGCCGAGGCATCATCTACAAAAAGTTGAATGCCAGAAGTAGGCGTATCATCCTCTTCAATTGTCAGTATCACCTGCTGTGACCCATCCTCACGGGCATGGATTGCGCCAGTGATGTCGATGGTCAACGTTTTATCATCTCCGATAAGGTTATTGTTGGTGGCGGTGACAGTGGTCGAGGCGGTCAACTGTTGAGCAGGAATTAAGAGCGAGGTTGCACCCAGTGTATAGTCACTGCTGGTCGCTGTTCCGCCTGTGACCGCCAAGTCAACCGTAATAGGGAGCGTCGGTGTGATATCTGCGGTGACGGTGAGCGTGGCGACACCGCTGTTTTCGATGAGGGGCGAGCCAATCGCTGTAAGGGTGATGTTGGGGACAATCAATGGTGATAAAACCATATGGCTCAAAACACCTGTGCCGCTAAGAGGCGTGATACTGGTGAGGACGACGGTGTTGGTCAGGTCGTTGCTGGCGTTCGTGTTGACCGTGCCTGTGAAAATCAGCTTATAGGTGCGGTTGGCGTCAATTGTTGGGGTGAAGAACGTCAGTTGTGTAGGCAGCAGGGTCGTGTCTGGTGTGAAGCCCGCAGCATTGACGATATTGCCCAGTGTAAAATCGCTTGGCAGGGTGTCTGTGATAACGATGTTGTGGGCGCGACTTTGTCCCGTGTTGCTAACGGTCAGCGTATAGGTCAGCACATCCCCTGCCTGAACGCCACCCACTGGGGCGACCGCTTTGTCGATGTGCAAATTGGGGGTCAACACGGTCATCGTCACTTGCGTGCGTTGCCCTGCGTTGAGGGTGGGATACTCTGTGCTGGTGATGGCGGCCTTGTTGACCATTTGCACACCCGCTACATCGTGGTTGACGCTGACTGGAATGGTCAGCGTGATAGGCTGCCCTGGGGTGATAGTCAGCCCACTGGCAACGGTGGGCAAGGTATTTGTCGTGCCAGCGACACCCACGTTGGTTCCTTGAAACGTAATGGGACCGACAAAAGTTAGCCCTGATGGCAAGGTATCGGAGATAAGCGCATCGGTCATGATAGTCCCCCCGCCGTTCTCAAACACAAGCGTATAGGTGAGCAAGTCGCCGGACTGAACAGTGCTTGCTGGCAGGGGGGTTACTGGCAGGGGGGTTGCTAGCAAAACAGTTTTTGTCAGCGCAAGAGACACTTCTAACGCACCAAGATCAACAATCCCATGAAAGATGCGGGGAAAACCTGTACCCCGCTGGTCCGTCGTCACCCCAGCCCCCACAAGCGCATTGACACCCGCATCAATGGCGGGACTCCCCGCCACCAACGCATGGGTCATGGGTGAGCCTTCGGGGACGCCGTTGAGGGCAAGCGTTGGGTTGAGGATGGCATCGAGTGCGGTGGGGTTCCCCCCATCATTGGTGGCCGCGAGGACATTGGCGGGCAGTGCGGAGCCATACAACGCCTCGGCCAAGGTCTCGCCATGATGACCGAGCAGATTGTTGCCCATTGCAACAAGTGGGCGATTTAGAGAGAGTTCGTTGCCTGTGCTCTGTGGTGCGCGATTCCCCGCAATGATGCTATTGGTCATCGTCACATAGCTACTGTTTGCGTAAATGCCGCCGCCATAGGCATTGCTCCCACTGGTTGCGTTGCTGATAACGGTGCTGTTGGTCAGCATTACGTCACTGTAGCCGACTGCTGAAATGCCGCCGCCACTGGCATACTGCCCAGCCGTAGCATTGTGGCTGAGAGTGCTGTTGGTCATTGTCACATCGCTATAGTTTCTTGCAGCAATGCCACCGCCACTAGCATTGCTCCCCATAGTTGTATTGTGGCTGAGGGTGCTGTTGGTCATCGTTATGCGACCGCCGTTTGCGTAAATGCCAGCACCACTGGCATTGTTCCCAGCAGTCGTATTATGACTGAGGGTGCTGTTGGTCATCGTCACCCTGCTGCTATAGGCCACAATACCACCAGCACTGGCATTGTATCCAGCAGTGCTATTACTGAAGACGATACTGTTGGTCAGCTTCACATAGCTATTCTTCGCATAGAAGCCACCGCCACTGGCATTGTACCCAGTGGTGGCATTGTGGCTGAGGGTGCTGTTGGTCAGCGTCACATTGCTGCTATTGGTGTAAATGCCACCGCCACTGTCATACTGCCCAGCGGTGGTATTATGACTAAGGGTGCTGTTGGTCAGCGTCACATCGCTGTTATTTGCATAAATGCCACCACCACTAGCATTGTACCCAGCAATGGCCGCCTCCCCGGTCGTGGCATTGTAACGGAGGGTACTATTGGTCAGCGTCACGTCGCTATAGCCTATTGCATAAATGCCACCGCCACTGGCATAGTAGCCAGCAGTGCTATTGCTGATAACCGTGCTGTTGGTTAACGTCACGTCGCTGTTATTCGCTGCGTAAATGCCACCACCACTGGCATAGTAGCCAGCAGTGCTATTGCTGATAACCGTGCTGTTGGTCAGCGTTAGGGGGGCGGTGTTGTACAGATGGATGCCCCCGCCACGACCCGCATTGCGATTTGCGGTCAACGTCCCTCCGCGGATCGTCATCTGGTCGAGCGTCAGTTTGCCCCCTGTACCGCCCTCGCCATCCACGCGCAGAATGCGAAAGGGGTCGGCTGCGTTTGTATCTCGTTGGATGGTTGCCCCCATATCGCCACCGCTGATGGTGATGGTGCTGTTGATGACAGGTAGCCCCGTATTGCCATAGGCAACGTCGTTGTTGTTGATGGCGTTGAGTGTGACGGTGAAGGGGCTGGTGCTAAAGAGAATAGTATCGGCATCACCCATCGTGTTGGTTGCATCGGTGCATCCCCCTGTGTTGTTGTCTGTATTGGCGGTGGTGATGGCCTCGGCTAGGTCACAGGTTCCCGTGCCAATGGTTGTGGCATCGACGGTGATTGTGCCAGCATGGAGTGGTGTGGCTGGGGTGACGAGAGGCGAAGCGAGCAGGGTTGCGCTGAATGCACCATTACGGATAAGACGTAGTGCAAGCATCTTGTCTGCTTTGGGCAGAATGTCCATAATCCGTTTAACGGACACCCTGTCCATGTTACGTAGAACATGACGGAGCCACGTCATGCGCAGGGTTAGCCCTGCACGAAAGCGATGGAGTCGCATGAGGCGAGTCTGCGTTGTTGACGGTGTTGAGCATATTTCAGATCGTTGTGCTTTTGCCTTTTTAGTACGCATTGTAATGACACCTATGTTTTCTATAAAAATTTTATCGTTTTTTCCAAGAGTAACCATCAAGCCATTAGATGGACACTCTCCTACGTTGTCATCTACATAAGAATAGATAAACCGTTAAAATTTACCTGATAGATTACAAGCAGGATACCCGATTCATTTTTATATGACGTTAGGCTGTCATTAGTCATTGATTAAATTTTCATTAGTGTTTACATAACGTTAAAATATCATTAGCCTTTCATTAAATTTCCATTAAATTTTTGTTTGACGGCTTCGATTAGAATTTTGTATGACACTTTGGCTAGTCTCTCACAAATACGAACAGAGCCTAATAACTGCTGATATAATATGGGAGTCATTCGTTCCTTCAATAAGTAGCACTTTATCGGTATTTTGGGCTTTACTCATCGTGTTTCCACATCCATTTCGATGGCGTTACTCAGCGTTTCAAGGTGATACTCAGTTACTTTTACATGATCTGATTTCCTCGTCAGGCGGAAAAACGCCCCCAACTCAGGGTTTTCCCGCCAGGCCCTTTCAAAGCCCTCAATACAATCTCGACTGTGTGTCGTGGCAAATACTTGGACATTAAGCCGTTCCGCTAAATCAAACACAATGGCCCATACTTTGGGTTGAATGCCCCAATACATACCATTTTCAAACTCGTCGATGAGCAAAATGCCATCTTTGACATTGACCAAGGTGAGGACGATTTGAAATAGTTGGGTCACACCCTCACCCATGTGCTTGAGTGGTAGCGGTTCGTCTATGCCTTCTAGCTTGACAACAGGGATGCGATTGATTTGACGATAATCACTGGCACCGTTTGCATTTCCCTTAAAGGAAGGAGCTATAATGTCACTCACATTTTCAATAAAGGCAAGACCGGAAATTTTCGGCTCAATCAATTTAAGCGTATTGATTACCTCATCACCCAAACTCATCAAACTGGTGAGGTTCCACATCGCTGCTAAACGGCTACTGGGGATATTGCTTGTTGGCACAATATCCCATCTTTCATAGCGACTTAATCCTATAAATGATTTGGTGTTCGTAATATCGTTTATGTGTTTATCTAAAGAAATTTGTCGTGCATGCTTATCTGCAAAAATCATCAATGATGGTCCTAAAGCAGAGTGAGAACCATCATATTCTTTATGGTGTTCATTACATTGATTTGGGGTGGTTATCAGAAGTCTCTTATCGTTATCAGGGTCCCCAATAACAATATCTCCCTGCTCAGTATCTATAAACTGACGGTTAAAGAAAAGGTGACGAACGTAGTATCCAAAATCACTTCTTAACTCCAATTGTGCCTCACTCCGCCACACTTCATCTCTGTCTTGTAGAATTGTTAGTAGTGTAGAGGGTGCAGCATTGGTAATATACAGTTGAAGTGCTTCCAGCAGCGCGCTCTTACCCACATTATTTTTCCCAACAATAAGGTTGATACGCGCCAGCCGCTTCACCTCCAAATGTTGAAATAGCCGGAAATTCTTAACCTCAAGCGATTTGAGCATACAAACACCCTCCCTGTTAAGATGTGATAGTGTAGGGGTGTGATGGTGTGATGGTGTAACGAGTTAACAGATAGCACACTCATCACTGTTCACTCATCACTCATCACTATTCACTCATCACTAACCTCTTCCAATAAACGGCATCTTCGTCGCCATCACCGTCACAAACTGAACGTTGGCATCCAGCGGCAGGCTTGCCATGTAGACGATGGTTTTGGCAACATTGGATACATCCATCAGCGGCTCGGCGGCGATGGAACCATCGGCTTGCGGCACACCATCTTTCATGCGCGAGGCCATCTCAGTTTCAGCGTTACCAACATCAACCTGTCCACAAGCAATGTTATACTTACGTCCATCCAGCGATGTAGAGCGCGTTAGCCCCGTGACAGCATGTTTGGTTGCCGTGTAGGGGGCAGAGTTTGGGCGTGGCACATGCGCCGAAATCGAGCCATTGTTGATGATGCGTCCCCCCATTGGCTCTTGGCTCTTCATCACACGGAACGCCTCTTGGGTGCAGAGAAACGACCCTGTGAGATTGACATTAACCACACGTTGCCAATCCTCAACAGGCAGTTCTTCCAGCAACTTGGGGGGGGCGCCAGTCCCCGCATTGTTAAACAGCACATCGACGCGGCCAAACGCCTCTATGGTGCGGTCAAAGAGGTTCTTTACCGATGCAGGGTCAGTAACATCTGTCTGCACAGCCAGCACACGGTCCGTCGCATCCCCGGCTTCGTCCACAACTTCCTGCAAACGCTCCATCCGTCGTCCAGCAACAGCCACACAATACCCCTCAGCCAGCAAAGCCAACGCACTGCTCTTGCCAATACCACTGCCACCACCTGTAATGATTGCCACTTTGTTTTCACTCATGAAGTTTTCTCCTTTTTGATATATTAAATCCCCTAAGATGCGTAAGTCTCATACAACTTTTCAACTTTTCAACCCTTCAACCCTTCAACCTTGCCACTAATATATCCGATGTCCAGGAACTCTGGTACGTATCCGGTAAATAGAGGTTGACGCTGTAATATACAAACTCTGCATATCCGCATCCCCAAAGCAAAAGTTGGTGGTATGCTCGGGCACTTGGATGACACCCAAACAGCTTCCCCCTGAACTAAAGATATGAAAACCGCCTGGACCACAACAATAGATATTTTCGTCGCTATCGATCTTCATCCCATCCGGTTTGCTGTGTCCCTCGCCAACTGTCTCTGCAAAAATTTCATCGTTGACAAGCGTACCATCTTCCTCAACATCAAAAACACGGATATGTCTGCGCTCTGTATCATTGATCAATAACTGCGTCTCATCCATGCTAAAGCACAGGCCATTGGGTCGATCAAAATCATCAACCAACAGCGTCAACGAACCATCCGCGGGGTTGAGCCTGTAGACCCCGCAGAAATCTAGTTCTCGTGTACGCTCAACGCCATGCCGTGCGGAGCGTCCATAAGGTGGATCGGTAAAATAGATCATCCCCGCCTGGTTGACCACAATGTCATTAGGGCTGTTTAGCTCCTTGCCATTATAGTGGGTTGCCAACACCGTATAATCTTGCTCATTACCATCCTCATCCAGTGTAATCCGGCTGACACGGCTAGTCCCATGCTCGCAAGAGAGCATATTGCCTTGGCGATCATAGGTATTGCCATTCGACATGTGGCTGGGTGTGCGGAATGTCGTCACCCCACCAGCCTCAGTCCACCGATACTGTGTATTGCCTGGAATATCGCTAAAGGTCAATTCTTGGCGTCCTTCATGCCAAATGGGTCCCTCCGTAAAGATAAACCCACTGGCGACCTTGGTCAGATCAAACTCAACATCCACCACGTCCCAAAAACGTGGGTCACGAACTTCAAACATGTTTTCTCCTTGGTAAAGTTGAAGAGTGAAGAGTGATTAGTGATTAGTGATTAGTGATTAGTTTGTGACTTCACCTCATCACCTCATCACCCCATCACCCTCTCTTCTTATCTCTGCGCCCTCTGCGCTCTCTGCGGTAAAGTCAATCAAACAAGCTCATCTGTAAATCGGGGGCTGGCTCTTCCGCTTTCTTTTTCCGTTTTACGTTCGTCTCTTGGAGCGCAATCAGTGTCTGTTCGATGTCATTGGCAAAGCGCGATAGTGGGTTTTCTTTGCGTTGACCGTACAGTAACCTTGACTTGGCGTGGGTGAGGACTAGTTTTTGTTGCGCACGTGTCATGCCTACATAAAACAGGCGGCGTTCTTCGTCCACATCATCAATCTCGTCTGTGCTGGGCTTGCGATAGGGCAGCATATTTTCCTCGCAGCCAACCATAAACACGACGGGGAATTCCAGTCCTTTGGAGGCGTGTAATGTCATCAAGGTCACGCGGTCGGCACGGGGATCGTAGAAATCGACTTCCTTTTGCAGTGCTGTCGATTCCAGAAATGCCTGGACATCGTTGCCAGCTTGGGTTGCCTGCAAGCGGACCTGCTCAATTCGTTCAGTTGCTGTGTCGTTTAATCCATCTTTGGCTTCAGGCCAGAGGAACTGAACAACCTGGTCGATGGATGTGGCAATTGGCTGTTGTCTGAGCTTATCAATCAGTCCTTGCAAGAACGGCACAACGGTTGACAAGTGCTGTCGTTGGACTTTGCTGAAGGACTTAATCTCCGCATACCGTTGCACGGCATCACAAAGTGATAGCTGATTTTCGTCAGCAAAGTGCGTAAACACTTGCATTTTTTCTGCTGTGAATGATGATAGGCGGTCTTCAAGAAGCTGCGTCAAATAGTACAGGGCATTGGGATTATATGCATAGCGCAGATAGGCCAACATCAATTGGACCTCGGCTTGCTCATAGAGCGAAATTTGACCAACTGTCTGAAAGGGAATGCCAGAGCGTTGGAAGGCTTCGATGAGTAGACGATTTTGTGCGTTGAGTCGATAGAGAACAGCAAAGTCGCCAAAGGAACGTGACTGATGGTCGTCACGGTCATCAACACGGCCTGAGTCGAGCGAAAAGTAGCTGGTTCCCCCCACCATCTGCTCGATTTGATGGACGACATATTCGGCCTCGGCTTTGTCCGTCGGTGATTGGCGGATGTCAAGCTTGGTGTTGTCCACAAAATCAGACCAAGTACGTAGGTAATCCGGGGTATCCTGCTCTTGGGCAATCACCTGCCCTGACGCCGCCAAAATCATCTGCGTAGAGCGATAATTCTGCTGAAGATGTAGTACGGTCGCGTCGGGGAAATCCTCTTGGAAACGCAAGAAGTAGGTGCGGTCTGCCCCTCGAAATCCATAGATGGCTTGATTGGGGTCGCCAATGGCACAGAGGTTATTTTGGGCGAAATCGGGCATGGTGTCCCGACCCGTTAACAGCGACAAGAAGCGATACTGCGCCAGATTGATATCCTGATATTCATCCACCGAAATCCAACGGAAGCGATTTTGATAGCTTGCCAGAAGGTCAGCGTTACCTTCCAGCAAACGCACAGGCATCAGAATCAGGTCGTCAAAATCAAACAGGTTATTTTCTTGCAAGGTAGCTTGATAGCGTGAATAGACGGACTGCAACGCCGCATCTTCGACATCATCCACTGTTTGTAGACGACTTTTGGCCGTTGATATCTGCTCCAACAGTCGATTGCGCTCTGTCTCACGCATCTCTGGCATAAGCTGCTTCATCAACCGCTGCTGATCTTTTTCACTGCAAATCGCAAACTCGCTGGGTACTGGCGTATCAGGCAGATTCTGCTTGGCAATTTCGCGCAGCATCATAACCCCAAAGGCATGGAATGTCTTGATTACGACGCGTGAGGCCGCCGTCCCCATCAATGCATCCAGCCGGAGACGCATCTCTTGCGCCGCCTTGTTGGTAAAGGTAATCGCCAGAATCGACTCAGGCGCAACCTGCTTTTCCGTGATGAGATGGGCAATGCGGTGGGTGAGTGTACGCGTCTTGCCCGTCCCAGGGCCAGCGACAATCAATAGCGACCTATCCACACATTGCACAGCCGCCATTTGCTCGGCATTCAGCGCATCCGGCAATCCGCCTTCTACGGGCGGCACCTCGACAACTGGCTCTTTCCTCGCTGGTTTCGCCGCTTTCTTTGGCTTTGTAGTAGCAGCTTTCTTGGGTGATGATTTCTTTGATGACTTCCGCTTAGAAACCGGAAACAGCCCCATCTGTCCGGAGAATTTATCACGCTCATCTTCTTCAAATAGCTTGATGATTCCATACTCGCCGTCATACCCAGCATCCATCGTCAGGTTGCCCTCACGCATCCGGCGAATCCCCTCCGAGAGCAACGAGCCGCCAACATTCGTTAGGTCATCAAGTGGCACATCTTGCAGGATGGTCAACTCAGAACCAAAGGTGGCAAGCAAATGATCAAAGGCTTTTTGCACACGCTTTGAGGTGGGTCCCACATTCATCACTTCACCCAACACCTCTGGCAATGGAACCAAGCTTTTATAGTTCTGTGTGCGCGATGGCCCTATGGGTGGACGTTCACCTTCGGGTCGGTCCGCCAATTCCTCAACACGGTGCATCACACCAACGGTGACAGCGCGTCCACAGACTTCGCACCTGCCATCATGCGCAATCGTGGTCTGCGGATGCCAGCGCAAATTACACTTGCGATGACCATCATAGTGATACTTGCCCTCTTCGGGAAAGAACTCAATCGTCCCCCAAAAGGCACTGTCATCACCTGTATTCCCTGCTTTGAGCGCATCAAAAAAGGCGGGATAGGAGAGTTCGGTGTTAAAGACATTGGCTTCGCGGGCAAGTTTTTGCGGCGAGTGGGCGTCCGAGTTGGAGACAAGCGTGTAACGGTCCAAATTGGAGACACGCCAGTTCATCGGTGGGTCAGATGACAATCCTGTTTCTAGCGCAAAGATATGCGGTGTCAAGTCCTCAAAACATTCTTCCACGGAATCGTAGCCCGACTTGGACCCCAGCATTGAAAACCAAGGCGTCCAGATATGCGCAGGAATCATGTGCGCCTGTTCATCCATCTCCAGCACGATTTCAAAGAGATCACGCACATCCAGCCCTAAAATAGGACGACCATCCGAGCGAATATTGCCAATTTTTTCTAGTCGGGACTGCAACCGCTCCACCGCATCCAGCGACGGCAAAAAGGAAACCGTGTGGATTTTGCGCGTCTTCTCACCCTTTTTATAGATGTTGCTGATTTCACCCGCCAACATAAAGCGCACGGGCGCATGACACGCTTCGGGAACCTCGGCCTGCACCGCGTCGGCGTACTCTGGCCTGAGGCGAAACAGCCCTTCTTCGGCAGGCTCCAACTTGGTGCGCATCTCCTCAAGCCACCCCGGATGCGCAATATCACCCGTCCCCACAACATTGACACCCTTGAGTTGCGCCCATTTGGTCAGGTGTTCAAAGTTGAGGTTTTTGCTGGTGGCGCGTGAGTAGAAGGAATGTAAATGGACATCCGCGACAAATTTCATTGGTTTGTTGATTCCTCTTATATTGCCTGCTTCACACTTACCAGCCACAAATCGCAGCCAGCGACGTACCCGTCACTGTTTCCCATGACCGTGATAGAAAGACTAGACCGCCCGCTAGGTTGAGGGCAACGACGAGGGCGATGACCGTCCAGCGATTGGGTTCAGCGGGCTGCGACTGGCTATCAATAGTTGTGTATGGTTGCTCTTGTTGACTCATGGCTCCCTTATCATTTAGTAGCAGTTTCAACTCACTGATAGAACAATAGATAACGGCCATTATTCCATAGATTGATGGTTTTCGCAATTCACTCCAGGGTCATCTAGTGTGAGGCGGCGGATAGCGACGCAGGACCTTCGGAAGGTGACAAATCCAAGCTGACGAGGGCAAATTAGTATGTCGTCACCTCCCGAGGTTCAACTCAATAACCGTCGCCTAACAGGACGATATGGTGTGAAGGTATAGCTTTAGGGGAATGGGCTGAGTGCGGCTATAATGTGTGATCCAGTCGTGTTATTGTTTTGAATGTGCTAAAAGAGCAAGTCGTGGCGATGTGGGTGTTGGGCACACGTATTTGACCATTACATAACCTGCCCATTTCTCTGATTAAACTCATCCAAATTTTCTGTCGGTGTGGATAGAGCTATCTATAGAGTGGCGTTTATCCTCGCCTTTATTTAGCAGGCAGGATTTAAATACGTATCATAAAACAAGAAACACAATAGAACTAGTCCATCGTCTCATAACTGGTCTCCTTGAATGAATAAACTACGTCAAAAAATAAGCTACGCGTCATGAAGCGCGTAGCTTATTTTTAAACTGCCTACGACATTACAATGATTGGGCAAGAATATGCTTCACCCGACCCACTTCGCCGGATGATAAGCGTACCTTGATCCCATGCGGGTGTGAGGCCGATTTGGTCAAAATACGCACCACCACACCTGCGGTCAATTTGCCTGTGCGTTGGTCCTGCTTTTGGATGATTTCAACTGTCTGTCCGATTTCGATATGGCTTCGTTTTGTGCCGTCGTATAGAATTTCTGTCATTGGTTTTAGTTCAACCTTGTTGTCTCTGGTAGAAACACATTTGCCAGTTCTTCAATCCTTTGTGGATCAGTCCGCTCCGTATAGGTAAGTGAAGGGCCAAAGGCACTATGTAATCGCAATGAGAAATGATGAACATCTATCGTAAGAATGCGATTTGTTTCGGGATCAAAACGAATCCAGACTTCATCGTCCGTCTCTTCTGCGACCCCCAGCCGTGGTGGTGTTGTCAGGGTGAATGTCAAAATATCAGCAGGCTGATCATAACTTACTTCGATTGACTGATTTGTTTCACTTTTTTCCATAATAATTTATCGCCTCTTGAACAAATTCAATGAAATACATTATACTTGAATCATACAAACTTTAAAATTTTATCAACAGAAGGGGACACACCTATGAAAGCCATTATGGTCATGTTTGACAGCCTTAACCGCCACATGCTCCCAATGTGAATCTACATGGCTG
>JBCCFC010000024.1:0-23847 GCA_039029935.1 Chloroflexota bacterium | reverse complement strand
TGCGGCTCCGACCGCACCTAATGCCCACACCAGTTTTCTCAGCGGCTATGTTTGGGATGATGTCAACAACAATGGCATTCAAGAGTTGGCCGAATCCACAGCCGCCAATGTGGTTGTCCATATCCATTCAGAGGCAAATAGCCCCATCATCACGGTCATGACAGATGCATCGGGCAGTTTTGTCGTCTCTGATCTTGATAGTGGTCGTTATCTTGTCTGGTGTGAGTACAATGACGTTACAACTGAGGTACAAACTATCGAAGTTGCAGAACTGATGGGGACGGCGACTATCGGCATTCCCATGCATATACCAAATGATTTGTCAGTCACAGCCGCTGCACCCACAATGCCAGAACAGAATATAACAAACCCAAGCATCATCTATCTACCACTGATCCACCGCTAAACTCTTCAATTTGCTTCGAATCAAACGATTGGTATAGGACCTCTTGCAGGTCTCCCAATCATCTTCAAAACAGTCACCGAAACGAGTCAAAACATAATAATCCATTTTACCCTCTCAGCGAACTCTCTGCGTTCTTTGCGTTCTCTGCGGTTTTTCAGCAAAGTCCTTAAAGCATCGCGCCTCAACCTGGGATTTTACCATAGATAGCTGTCAAGTTTGATTGATTCATGGAGACTATGGATGCAGGAACTACAAAACTGGTTGGTTCAGGCGCAGGCGGGGGACGCGGATGCCTATGCTGAAATTATGCGCAGATTTCAGGATATGGCAGTGGGCTATGCCTACAGCGTCGTTGGGGATTTTCACTTGGCCGAAGATATCGCACAGGAGGCTTTTCTCGAAGCCTATCTTCATCTGCCGCGTGTCTATAATGCCTTTGCCTTTCCAAACTGGCTACGAAAAATCGTCTTCAAACATTGTGATCGGTTTCGTCGCAAAAAGCGGATTACCACCATTGATTTAGAGGCAGTGGATTGGGAGGCGGCGGATGTGGATAACGCATTGGCGTCGGCAGACCCGATACCACCAGAGGTACTTTCGATACAGGAGACCTCAGGTGTGTTGTCTGCTGCCATCAAACAGTTGCCTAGCCATCAGCGAACAGCCATCCTGCTCTACTACATCTCGGAGTATTCTCAAAAGGAAGTGGCTGCGTTTCTCGACGTATCAATAACAACAGTCAACAATTGGTTACATGCGGCGCGGAAGCAGCTTAGAAAAAGGATGACAATTTCTATGGTGCAGGAAAGTTTACAGGGCAAACGCCCTTCTAAGGACACAGCGTTTGTGGATGGTGTATTGGCGTTATTGGCCCCCAATCAGGAACAACATAGTGAGGCACTGTACACACTGGTGGATGCAGATGATCGTCTGGATGCCCACCGCAATGGTCGCATTGCCTATAGCCACTATGACTGGCAAACAAGCCGGGTGGGGTTCAGACAGAATGACATGATTGTGCATATCGGGGTCTATGATGTCACTATGCGTATTGGTTCAGCGCGGGTGCGTGTGGCGGGTGTCAACGCCGATAAGATGAACCCTGATTATCGTGATATCACAGAGGCTGATATGAAACAGGCTTATATAGCGATGAAACAGCAGGCACTTGAGGACACACTCAAGGCCATGCAAGCCAACGGATATGATCTGTCATTAGGGTGTATGGTAGACCCAACGGTCTTTGGGGCAGCAGGCTATATCCGTGCCTTTCCCGAAACGCACTTCTATCTGCGCACAGAGGACATGCCCACTGGCGATTTAAGCGTTGGACCGTTACCAGCGTCCATTGAGGCATTTTCAACCGAGGACTTTGATGGCTTGGTTGACCGTTTTGCGGAACTGTATAATCAAGAAAACGCGTTGGTGACAGGCACGGCTGTGCGTCCAACCTATCGTTATTCTAAAGTCCCCGGTGGGTATCATGGCACCCTCTGGCGAGATGCCGATGGCGCAATCGACGGGTATGTACTCTTTTATCGGCCAAGTGAAACAGACGCCGTCCTATCTGTTGAGGAGTCCGCCGGGACATTCGAGGACAGACTGCATGTGTTGGAACATCTGGCGCGGCAATGGGGTTGTAATGAGGTGGAGTTCTTCCGTCAGCCCTATAACAGCCCGCTGGGGCAGTATTTACGTCGCTTAGATGTGCGGCTTCATCGTGGTTATCGCAAAACGCAAAAACACATGATCCGCATCATCAACTTAGCGTCATTGATGGAGAAGTTGACGGATGAGTTTTCACAACGATTGGAACAGTCTCACCTAAAAGAGTGGCGGGGCGACTTGACCATTTTTGATGAGCAAGAGCAGGTAACGCTACGCATTGAGCATGCACAGTGTACTGTACAGACAATACCACAACCGTCACAACACAGCATTCATGGTGAGCTTGCGCTGGCACAGTTGGTTATTGGGACGGATGAGCCGATGCACATCGTTGAGCAGCATCAGCTAATGCTGACGGGCGATGCAGCGATATTGATTCCGGTATTATTTCCGGCACAACATCCACAGATGGCAAATCATGGGTTGTAAGCAAGGAGAAACGCGGGTTTCGTTTGATGTTTTGCCAAGACCTCGCCGATATACTTCCATCCTGAGCGAACTGTGTGGTATTATATCCAAGCAGAAATGGCACAGTTGAATGAACATTTTGCGTTCATAATTTATATTTGCTCATATCAAAAAAGAGTGCAAACCAATGATTTCGCCTCTAGGGAATTATTGGTTTGCACTTTTACTGAATATGCGCCGTTATTTTTAGCAATCAACATCTTATGGAATTTGCAATACTTATCAATTTACTAGCAGCAGGCGTCCGCTCAGGCACGGCCATTCTCTTTGCCACCATCGGCGAAATCTTTGCCGAACGTGCTGGCATCCTCAACCTCGGCGTCGAAGGCATGATGCTCATGGGGGCGATGACGGGGTTTGGCGTGGCCTATGCGTCGGGGAGCGCATGGGTCGGGCTGCTGGCGGCAATCCTCGTCGGCGGCGTATTGGCGTGGCTTCATGCGTTTGTGACGATTACGCTGCGGGCAGATCAGGTGGTCAGTGGGTTGGCGTTGACCTTTCTTGGTACAGGCCTGAGTGCGGTCCTCGGCTCACCACTGGTAGAGGTCAAGCAAGCACCGCGCCTGCCTGCCTTTGACATTCCAGTGCTGTCACAGATTCCTGTATTGGGGCCAATTTTCTTTCAGCACAATGTCATCGTCTACATCGGCTTTTTGTTGATTCCAGCGGCATGGTTCTACATCAACCGCACCCGTCCAGGACTGGAACTGCGCGCCATTGGTGAATATCCGGCGGCGGCAGATGTGCTGGGTGTCAATGTCTATCGACTGCGTTATCTCTACGTGGTGGTCGGTGGCATGTTGTCGGGCATGGCAGGGGCGGCGTTGAGCTTGGCGATTACACCGTTGTGGATTGAGGGTATGACGGCGGGACAAGGGTGGATTGCGGTTGGGTTGGTCATCTTTGCGGGCTGGGGGCCAGTGCGAGCAGCGATTGGGTCCTATCTCTTTGGTGCAATCCGGCGTCTGCCATTGGATCTACAAAACCTTGCCTTTTTCCTACGCAACCCTACGTTTGGCTACTTTATGAACATGATGCCTTATCTGTTTACCATCATCGTCTTGGTCATCGGCTCGCGTGAAGCACTACGTCGAAGAGTCGGTGCGCCTGCGGCATTGGGTGTGCCCTATATCCGTGAAGAGCGTGGGAAATAGGCCAGAATGATAGCAACATAGACATCTTATCTTTTACATGCGGTTCGTCTGTGCTACAATAAGAAAAGAATTGAGCGAAATGCTATTACCTTAACAATTAAACATTCTAAAGCAAAATAAAAGGAGAGTATATGTTTCGCCAGCTTTCGACAGAGATAAAGGTTGCAATAATTGCTGCGGCTGCAACATTATTCGCAGCAGTCATTTCAATTACACCATTTTTTCTAGATAGAGATCAACCACAAGAACCAGATGTACCTATTGTAGATGTAGAACTACCTCTTACACCAACACCAACACCGACAGTCACAACCTCTCCATCAATACAAGATGGTAAAATCGCTTTCGTTTCGGAGCGAGATGGTAACAAAGAAATCTATGTCATGAACCCTGATGGCTCAAGCCAGATTCGTCTAACCAACAATTCAAGAGTCGATGAGTTCCCTGCACTCTCACCTGATGGCAAACGTATTGCCTTTACATCGAATCGTGATGGGAATATGGAAATCTATGTAATGAATCCTGATGGCACAAATCAAGTTCGCCTAACCAATAATTCAGTCTGGGATGAAAGTTCAGGTTGGTCGCCAGATGGATCGTTGATTATGTATACATCAGGAATTGACGGTTTTAACAACGTGCATGCAATGGCAACGGATGGGACTGGTAAATTTCGACTTACAGAGAATACATCAAATAATTGTTGTCCAACTTGGCATCCTGATGGAGAACGAATTGCGTTTGAAACAATCCGAGATGGTCATACCGAAATTTACCTGATGAATGCAGATGGAACTTCACCAGAGCTTTTGACCAATAGCACTCAGCAAGACTTTCAACCCTCATGGGCTCCAGATGGTTCGCAAATTGCGTTTGAATCAACTCGAGATGGCAATTCAGAGATATATGTCATGAAGACTGACGGCTCGTTACAGACAAATCTCACCAACAATCTTGCCGATGATTATGCACGAATTGAGTGGTCATCTGATAGTCAAAAACTGATCTTTGTTTCTAACCGCGATGGGAATAAAGAAATCTATATGATGAATCGCGATGGAACGGAGCAAACTCGACTGACAAGAAACACAAAAGATGATTTTTGGCCCACATGGTTTTCACCCATGAATAATGAAGAGCAGGAAAATTAGATGCTGCCACCATCACACATTGCATATACATGGCTTGGATTGAGCTTGGCGCAGGAACATCTCGACGCCCCACAGGACATTGACTATCGCTGGATGGCAGTAGCGGCAGTGGGGTCCGATCTTGTAGACAAACCACTGGCACTGGCCTACTTCTATAAACGTTACAAATCGGCTGTCCTCTTTGCTCATACCTTGATCGCTTATCTGTCCGTCATCTTATTTGCCTATCAAAAAGCAAAAGGGACAGAGCAGACACAAGAGAAGAAAACCATCTGGATTTTTGCGCTTGCCATTGTGGGACATGGCGTCTGCGACCGCATCTGGGATTTTCATGATACCTTCTACTGGCCGTTTCGTGGATGGCGGTTTCATGTGTGGGGCAAAGAAGGGGGCAAGCAGGAAGACATCGGTCAAGCCTATTGGGTAACATTTACACGCCGACCTGAGTTGTGGATATGGGAGGTGGGTGGACTGCTGGCGTTGCTCTGGTTTGCGTGGCGACATCGACTCTATCGCCCTCGGCGACTTCTCAATTTTCTACTGACAGGACGTATCCCAACTTGAATTTTTGGCAAAATACCTTTCTACGACGCATCCTCATCAATGTCGGCGCGCTGGCAGGGTCAAGCCTGTGGCGCATTCTCATCAGCTTTGGCATCCAACTGTTTGTGGCGCGCAACCTTGGGCTTGAGGCGTTGGGTCAATATACGGTGGCACTGGCCTATCTCAACGTCAGTCAGGTCATCAGTGAGCTAGGATTGCCCACACTGTTGACGCGTGATTTGGCACAATTTCCAGAGAAGCAACGGTCAACCTATCAACTAGCACTTCGCATCCAACTCTTGGCAAGCATCCTTGTGTGGGTCGGGCTGGTACTCTTTGCCATGCTCCTGCCCTTTAGCGACACCATGCAGATGGCGTTGATTGTCGTAGGGGCATCACTACCCTTTTATGCGGTGACATCAGCCAGCCAGACCATTTTCCGTGCAAGTGAGCGCATGGAGTTGGTGATGATTGTAGAGGTGGTGATCAATACGCTGATTCTGGGTGCAAGCGCAAGTGTGTTGTGGTGGGGTGGTGGCATTGTGGCAGTGTTGGGTGTTCTGGTGGGGACACAGTTAATCTCGGCGATGATGTGTGTCGTGCTGATGAGTCAGTTACCGAATATGCACGAAATTCGGGCTGAACGCCCGACGCTCAGGCAGGGATGCCTAAGCAACTATGCAGATGCAAAATCTTTGCTACAACGTTCGATGTCATTTTATGGGTTAGCTCTCTCGGATGTGTTGCTCAACCGCATGGATATTTTGCTGCTTGGCATTGTGGCAAGCGAGCAGGTTACGGGGCTGTATAGTGCCGCCTATAATCTTGTTCGCATTATACTCAAACTTATCCAAAGCTACTGGCAGGCACTGTATCCCACGTTGAGCCGAGTATATCAAACCCAACAAGTGACGATTCTCACATTGACGACCGGGTTACATCAAAGTACGGAGCAGACTACACAAAATGGCTATGGACAATTGGTTTATAAGACTGTAAGCTATAGTCTAATTGCGTTAAGCCCAGTTGTCATCGTCAGTCTGCTTTTTGCCGAACCGATTTTGGCGATTGTGTATCGTGGACAATACCCTGATGCCGTTGCCGCCTTTCGTGTGCTATCATTGTCCAGCCCACTATTTCTCATCGAAACCTATCTCATCACACGCTTTATGATTGAGAGTAGGGTACGCCAAGGATTGAGCGTCATTGGTGTGCATATTGGCTGTGTGGTTGTGTTGTTGCCGTTGTTGAGTGCATTTATTGGTACATTGGGAGCGGCGTGGGCAGTGGTAATCGCTACGCTTGTGGGCATGGTGATGGGATTGTGGATTCAGAGTGTGAATCGTAGATAATATAAAATAGTGAGATTTCAGAAATCATTTTAGTCCATTTATAATAAACCAATGACAAACCACATCGTGAACTATCAACGTACATTTGAAGAACTTGAGGCCGTTGCATCAAAATTCTGGCCGACGGAACTCTCCGTACGTGAGGCTGAGTTGAGTATTGTACCACTGTTGCTTGAGACTCAAGACCAATTCGTTGGGTTTCTGACAGTTCCATCGACAGATATTGAAGGCATATTTGGAGTCCTTGAGAATACAACATTCTCGGGAAATTTATTTCTGAAGCACTTATCCATTTTAGCCGACTTTGGTGGTGAATTATTACAACGGGTGAGCCGAGAATTTACCACACTGTTTCCAGATGGCATCTTGTATTACGAACATCAGGGGAATTCTCATTCATACCACTTCAAAGCATTACCTAAACAAAAATTGACCAATACACGTTTACATATTGATGGCAAGAGACTGAGTGAAAAACACGACTTGGATGATTTGAAAAAAGATGCAATCGCATTGATGCTCTTTGGGCGTAGCCACAACGACAGCCTAGCAGAACCATCCTCCATCCTTGCCAAATGTGAAATTGGCGACTTTGTTGGCAAGCCTGATGAGCTTGCACTTTTTATCAAACAGCGTTATATTTGGGTAAGACGTATTACAGGCGGTGCGAAATATAATAATCTCGTCGTGCCGAAATCGAGTAGGGATTGGGTCCATTCCGTAAAGCCAAAAGAAAGCTGACAGAGAAAACTAGCCGTGTGGCGCGGATGCTGGAAATACGTTATGAAATCCAAAAAAAACTCTGCAACTTGAAGTTCGTAGAGTTGCAGGTGAATTAAACCGCCTACCCACCAGAGAGGATATGATTGCACATGGGCAATATGCGATTCGATATTATGATGAATATTTTGCTAGTTGGGGCGAGGTGTGCGCGGCGGCACGTCATGATGGGATGTCAGAAGTACGCAAGAAGGAAAAACAGCAAGGTGAACTGTTGACAGACCCCGCGCCATTGCAATTAAGTTTATTTTCTAGTTGACTGAAAATATGTTACCCCTTCTAATGGCATCGTTTGTTGAAACCACTCTGTTCAAGCATACGTTATAATGATAGCAAATCAATACTGCATGGCAAGTTATCTTGCCAACTGTACATTCATGGAAGACTTCGTTTATGAAAATGCATTGCTGAAAAACAGCATAGGATGAGATGATAAAGCGAATTTTATATGCATAAATTAGTTAACACCCGCCCACCACAATCAGTCATACCACCACAGCCCACAGAGCCACAATCCGAACAACCAATGAATGAACATATACCGTATCCTTACCAAAGCAGCCCCGTCTTCAATCAAGAATTCGAGCATCAGTCTGTCCTAGATGATGTCCAAAATGATGGCTCACAGGGACAATGGCTGACGATGATGCGCGCCATTCTTGATACAATTGAGTATGGTGTCGTCCTGTTTGATGCGGCATTACGCACACGTGTGGTCAACAGAGCTGCCCGTGAGATATGGGAGGTGCCGGACGCCCTCTTTGAGACAGATGTCGGCCCTAGCCTGAGTGAGTTGATGCATTTGGACCGTATCAGGGAGCTTCATGCAAAGCCCAATAAAGATTGGGGGCGTTATGTGCAAGCGCGCGTGGCAGAGGTGGCTGCGGGCGAGGTTCCACCAACCGAGCTACGACGCAATGATGGCAGAATCTTTCAATATCAATGCATGACCTTGCCCGACGGTGGGCGGATGCTTACCTATTTTAATATCACGGATATTACACGCAAAGCCGAGCAGGCAAAGCAACAAACTGGGTATCTTGAAGCATTGCACGAAACAACGGTCGGCTTAATCCGTCATCTTGATTTAGACACGTTGCTCAAATCGCTGCTAGGGCGCGCACTCCATCTGCTCAACGCCAAAAATGGGCTGTTGCATTTGGTGGAGCAAGATGAGGATGGAGACGAACTTCTGCGACTCAAAGTCTCGGTTTCGGATGATGCAGGTGCAGTGACAATAAGTGCCCGAAAGGGTGAGGGCATGATGGGGCGTGTGTGGGAGATGGGGCAACCGCTTGTTGTCAATGACTATGACACATGGTCAGGGCGTATGGCGCATGTCACGCCCAATGTGATTGGGGCTGTACTCACGGTTCCACTGCTAGAGCGTCAACACGGGTATGATATAGATCGGGTGGTGGGTGTGCTGGCTGTTGCACATACGCCCAACACGGACCATCATTTTGATGACGATGATGTTGAGATTTTGACTCGTTTTGCGCAGTTAGCTACCATCGCCCTTAATAACGCCGACATGTACCGTGCATTGGAAGCGGCCAATCATCAAGTGACGCTGCTCAATCGGCGGCTTAAAGCCCAAAATGTGCATCTGGAAGCAGAGTTGGCGGCGGCGCAGAAGCTCCAGCAAATGCTGTTACCAACAACCAAAGAGTTGAGCCATGTCGGTGGGCTGGATATTGGGGCAGCGATGATTGCAGCCAGTCATGTCGGTGGTGATTACTATGATGTGTTGCAATATGAGGATTGTGTCACCATCAGCATTGGCGATGTAACGGGACATGGCCTGGAGAGTGGCGTGTTGATGTTAATGGCACAGACCGCATTACGCACATTGTTGACTGCTGGCGAGCGTGATCCCAAGCTGTTTCTGGCACACCTGAACCGCCTCTTTTATGAAAGTGCGCAACGGGTTGGACCGCATTACAGTTTCACCTTGTCTGTGATCAACTATCAACACAATTTGGTGAAAAGTGATGAGCGTCAGCAATCTGTAGGGACATTGCGTGTTAGTGGCTATCATGAAGAGATGATCATTGTGCGCCAAGGTGGTACAATTGAGTTACTCGACACGTGGGGGCTTGGCTTTCCCATCGGTGTGACGGACAACATCAGCGACTTGATTGATGAAAGGGAGGTCACGCTGGAAAGCGGCGATGGTGTTATATTATATACGGATGGCATCACCGAAGCCGTCAACAAACAAGGGACACACTATGGCATCGGACGGCTTTGTGACATGGTGCGCCACATTTGGCGTAATGCCGCATCCATGTCTGCCGAAGCCATCAAAGATAAACTGATTCAAGATGTATTGGTCTATATCGACCACTCGGAATTGCTTGATGACTTGACCATTGTTGTCATGAAGCAGATGTAGGTCTGTAGGTCTGTAGGTCTGTAGGTCGGTAGGGTAGGTCTGTAATCAGTGCTAAAATACTGACTTACCGAATACTGACTTACCGAATACTGACTTACTGACCTACCGAATACTGACTTAGGCTAATCCACAGAAATAATTACCCGCGGAGTAGGCATTCTCTAATGCCGGCTTGCTCGTGTAAAACCCGCACTAGAGAGTGCTTACTCCGCGTTTCAATGGGTATTTTATTTTGTGGAATGGCCTTACTGACCTACCGAATACTGACTTACCAATACGCAGGGTAAAACCCAATGAGTGAAAACAATCCAGAAAAGCAGACATTACAACTTACAGAAATTCAAACACAGGATTACCGGATTTGGTATGATGAGGACACATATACCATTACATGTTCGGGGACATTGCGTCTACCGGGTAGGGACTATGCGCCAGTTGTCACGTTACTAAACCGCGTTGTGGATAGTAAGCCGGAGATGATTATCTTAAATTTGCATGATTTAAAATTTTTAAACAGTTTTGGGATCAACGTGATCTGTCAATTTGTGATCCGTATCCAAAAGTTGGGTGTTAGCCAGCTAACCATTGATGGCACAAAACAATATCCTTGGCAGCGAAAGTCACTCCGTATTTTGCCGAGATTGATGCCTGCGCTCAATATTCAATGGACCTAAGTGCATGAACAGATGGGTGTCTGCTGTATTCATGGCCGTATTACAGACTCTTCTGCTTGTCGGGTGCGCTGAACACATCGTAGATGATGAGCCAGCACCGATTGCTGTGCAAGGTGTCCTGGACCTTCGCGAATGGGACATTGAAGAGGACGGTCCGATTTGGGTTGATGGTGAGTGGGGCTTTGATTGGCAGCAATTAATTCTCGCTGACCGAGCAGCCCAAACACGGCCTACTGGCTATATTGACGTCCCTGGCAGTTGGAGTTCTGATATCACAATTGAACAATCTGCACAAAGCGATACGCCCCAAACCGACAATATTCTGCAAGGACAAGGCTATGCAACCTACCATTTAAGCATATTGCTTAGTAGAGATGATATCGAGGACGACCTAGACGAGCGCACAAGTGATATATCAGATACTATTGACAACAACTCTAAGCAAAATGGCGTAGGTGAGAGACAAAAGATTGAGATAACTTCGGGGTTATCCTCAGAATTATCCCCAATTTCGCCAATTATCCCCGAAATCGACACAGTATCCCCGGCATCTGTCGTCTATGCATTCAAGATGAAAAGCATGAACGCCGCCTATCGAATGTGGATCAACAACCATGAGGTCAGCGCACGGGGGCAAGTGGGGACATCACGCGAGACAGAAACACCGCATACGCTCCGTCACTTGGTTATCTTCGAGGTTCATTCGCCCACAACACAGCTAGACATTACGGTCCGGCTCTCCAACTATCACCACCGCAGAGGTAATTTTGGCGAACTACAATTTGGCACAGTCGAGCAACTGCAAACGCAAACCCAGCGCGCCCAGATGTGGGATGCATTTCTGATCGGTAGCCTCTTTATCATGGGCATCTATCAACTCATCCTTTATCTGGTCGGCCTGATACTGGTCAACAGTGATGAACGCTCCTCGCTTTTTCTCAGCATCTTCTGTTTTAGCGTTGCCTTACGGATTTTGGTAACAGGTGAAAGTTTACTCTGGCAGCACTTTTTGCCCTATATCTGGGCTGTCGATTTGCGTATAGAGTATCTCAACTTCTATACATTGCCCCTGCTTTTACTACTCTTTTTCGATGCACTCTATCCGAGAGAATCCAGTCGCTGGCTCTTACGCGGTGTCTATTTGGCGGTTGGCATCTATAGCCTGATCACGCTCGTAACACCCGTGTGGATATTTACCCAACTGCTCACCCTCTATCAGATACTCATTCTTGTCTTTAGTGCAGGCAGTCTCGCCGTGTTGGTGAAGGCCCTTTATGCCAAACGTCAAGCAGCATGGCTGGTGATGTCGGGCACTTTGGTCGTCATTCTTGCAGCCATCAATGATATTCTTGGCTCCAATGAACTGATTCGGACATGGACAATGGCCCCCTTGAGTATTTTTGCCTTTATCCTCATCCAATCCGGTGTTCTCTCGGTTCGCTTTGCCCATGCCTTCCGCACCATTGAACGGCTCTCTCAGCAACTTTTGCATCTGGATAAACGCAAAGACGAGTTTATGACCAATACATCGCAGGCCCTCGCCACACCACTGGGCGATATCATTGGCATTGCCGAGGTGCTATTGGACAGCGAAAATTACCCTGAGAATTCCCCAGACAGGGACATTTGGGGGGAAAGTGGGGATAACTCAGGGGATAAATGGGTGCAACGGGGGACAATTTTGTCACGAACGTCAGAATTAGCTTCTGAATCTGACAAAATTGTAACAAATTACGCGGAATCGCATCCAGCCATCTCTGATAAAAATCGCCAAAGTCTGCAACTTATTGTCGCCAGCAGCTATCGTCTTGCCAGTTTGCTAAACAACATGAACGATTATGTCAAACTGCAAGACGAAGAGTTGGACTTGCAGGTCAAACCCGTTGATATGCATGTGACAACTGAGTTCATTCTACAAGCCGTACAGCCGATTGTAGGTGATAAACCCATTGAACTACACAACAAAACGGCGTCAACGCTACCACTTGTGGAGGCGGATGAAAACAGAGTTCAGCAAATTTTATACAACCTGCTCGATAGTGCCATCAAATATACCGAAGAAGGTGAGGTCAGCGTATCGGCGCGTGTATCCGAAAATCGCATCACAGGCACAGGGACCAGTGCAATGGAAATCATGGTCAGCGACACAGGCATCGGTATGAGTGAGCAAGAGATCAAGACTATTTTTTCCACGACGCCACAGGCTGTAGATATCCACAACACCCGTATCAACGAAACGCGCGTTATGCCACCACAGGGAATTACGCAATTGGGTTTGACAATGACACGTCATTTGATCGAGTTGCATGGCGGCACGTTAAAGGTCAACGCCAAAGTAGGGCAAGGCACAAAATTTGTTTTTTCATTACCACTCTGCGCCGCGCAAGCAGTCACGTCGACAATTACAACGGCCAATGGCGCATCGCCCACTGAAGCAACCATCTTGTCCAATACCTCCATGATTGACGCTGGCACAAATTCGGATATCCGTGCAATCCACTATAGCAATCAACGACCCGAAGAGCCAACATCCGTCTCGTTGAATGGTGCAGACAGCCACACCTATCGCATCCTTATTGTCGATGATGATTGGGTCAGCCTTCAAATCACCGCGCACTATCTTGAACGGCAATACCACGTGACCAAAGCGCAGAGTGCAAGCGAGGCACTGGATGCACTAGACATCAATTCGGCAACAACCACTGGCATATCCAACCCTCCACCCTTTGATCTCATCATCTTGGATGTCATCATGCCACGTCTATCGGGCTACGAAATCTGTCGCCAGATTCGTACACGCTTTTCGGCCCGCGATCTACCCATCATTCTGATTGGCCCCAACAATCAAGCCAATGAACAGGTGGCCGGGTTTGAAGTGGGGGCCAGTGACTATTTAACCAAGCCGCTGGTGCGCAAAGAGTTACTGACTCGCATCACCACCCATCTACATCTCAAAGAATTGATGGTGGCAAATTTGCGCCTAGAAGCAGAGTTAGAAATTCCCCGCCAGCTACAACGAATGCTGCTCCCGACACAAGAAGAATTAAATAATATAGATACGTTAGAGATTGCGGCACACATGGAGCCAGCCGAAGAGGTGGGTGGTGATTATTATGATGTGTTGCAACACAATGACACGATCAAAATTGGCATTGGCGATGTCACAGGGCATGGATTGGAGAGCAGTGTCTTTACGGTGATGACACAAATGGGTATCCGTACCTTGCTCACGAGCGGTGTGCGCGACCCGGTTCACTTTCTTGACACCCTCAACCGCACCATCTACAACAACGTGGATCGGTTGGGCAGCGACAAAAATTTGACATTGGCACTGCTTGATTATAAGGATGGCTGGGTACATCTGAGCGGACAACATGAACATGTCATCATTGCCCGTGCGCCTGAAAATCAACAGAGTAATCAACAGGGAAACCAACAGAGTAATCAACAGGGAAATCAGCCTGAGCAGGCAGGACAAAGCAACCAACATCGCATCGAGCTAATTGACACCATTGATCTCGGTTTTCCCATTGGCCTAGATGAGCAAATTACAGAATTTATCGATCAAACGGATATCAGACTACAATCAGGAGACGGCATTGTGCTCTATACAGATGGTATTATTGAGATGGAAAATCCAATGGGTGAGCACTATGGCCTCTCGCGGTTGTGCAAACTATTGCTAACGGTTTGGGGGTCTACGGCAGAAGAAATCAAAAACGCCATCGTTGCAGATGTGCATCGGCATCGAGCACATCAAGAAATGTTTGATGATATGACATTACTTGTGTTAAAACAGAAATAAAACAATACCATGAAAAAATTCATTGGAAATTTCATCGAAATAGACGAACACAAATCGGATTATTTACGGATTTGTTTCTCGCCCACCCACCAATCTCTGCAAAAGCGGTGGCGTAACAGTGGGCTGTCAGCCAATTTTATGGCGGATTATTTTAGTACCTTCTTCCCCGATACCGACCCAGAATCGCAAGAGAAACAGCTTATTATCAAAGATTCGATTAGCTATGTTGCCAACGAACTGATCGAAAATGCCATGAAGTTTAGCTACGCTCCGAATCACTATTCGATCTTTATCCATATGTATCTGTATGCAGATAAAGTTATCATCTATGTCATGAATAGCGTGGACCCCAAAACGATTCCTGCATTTCAATCGCATCTACAAAAGTTACTCTCAGAAGACGCAAACAAGCTATATATGCAAAGATTGATGTTTAACGCAGAGGCTGATGGTGAGTCGGATGTGCTTGATCCGGTGGCGGATACAGTTCTTAATGGCGACATCTCCCCTGTTGATAGCGACTCTGGGTTGGGCTATCTGACGATTCTTAACGACTATGAAGGGCAAATCGCGTGGAAGTTTGATGAGCATGACGAGAGGCAGGATGAGGGGCAGATTGAGGGGCAAGCAGCGCAATCGACACAATATTTAGGCAAAAAAACGCAAAATGAACAGGTGAACGTCTTGACAAAATTCATAACTGTCACGACAATGGTAGAATTAAAACTCAGCGCGCTAATTGGGTAAAGGGGGCAAGTTGCGGGTTGCAAGTGGTAAGCAGCACGTTACAAGCGGAAAGTCGAAACCTGCAACCTGCAACTTGCAACCTATATGGAAGGCTATCATGGATGAACCAATGAATGAACAAGTGACACTGACACACACAGACTATACAGTTGAGTATGAACCAGCAACATCGACGATTACCTGTCAGGGAAAATTCCGTCTACGCAGCAACCGCGAATATATGCCCATCATTCAATTGTTGAGACAAATTGCCGACAACAAGCCAGAGACGATAGTTCTCGATGTTCGCAAATTGGAATTTCTCAATAGTTCTGGCATCAATGTGCTGTCTAAATTTATTATCCGCGTTCGCGGTCATAAAGCATCGCACGTCACAATCAAAGGTGTTCATACCAGTGCCTGGCAACAAAAGTCATTGAAAAACTTTCAACGATTGTTGCCAGACGTTACCTTAGAGGTAGAATAACAGGGATAGAAGTAGGGATAGAAGTTCGACTTTTGACAAAAGTCGAACTTCTGCCTCCCACAAACAGGTTACGATACGAATGCAAGCTCAAAATCGAAATAAATCCGACACACAAAGAAACAAGTTACAGGCAGATTCAACCGTTGAACAAACTGATGACTTTTCTCCACGTGAATCAGCCAGACTGCGTGCGGCCAATCGTGCAGCCAACCGTCACATTGCCATGTTAAAGGTCGAGCTAGATGACCTACATAAGCAGGTCAACGAGTTAAAAACCCAGCGCACCGATCTCGAAGTGATGCTTGAAATGACGACATCTCACTCTGATATTGTTGAGGAAGAATTCTATAGCAAAGCGGAAGAGGCGGTTAGCAAAGGCGAGCAGCAACTGCGCATGATTTTGGAGGCTACACCCGCACCAGTGTTGATCAGTCGTGTGGGGACTGGCGACATTCTCTATGTCAATGCAATGGCGGGTCCGACGTTGGGATTGGCCAATGATGAGCTTTTGACACGTAGTACAGAAGACTTCTATGCAGAAACGGGTCAGCGTGATCTCCTCATTGCCGAACTCCAAGAACAAGGCGAGGTCAGCGGCCATGAGCTACAGATACGCCGCGCTGATGGAGTCACAATCTGGGTGGCTGTTTCGTTACGCCAGATGACCTACAACGATGAACTTGCGGTGCTGACCACGCTCCACGATATCACCGACCTCAAACAGTCGGCAGTCACCTTAGAAGCGACTGTTGCCGATCTGCAACAGGTAGACAAGCTCAAGGACGAATTTCTTGCCAACACCTCACACGAGCTACGCACACCCATTCATGGCATCATCGGCCTAGCACAGTCCATGCTCGACGGGGCGACGGGATCGTTGACGGACACACAGCAACACAACTTATCGATGATCGTGACCAGCAGCAGTCATCTCTCCAACCTTGTCAACGATATTTTAGATTTTTCACGTCTCCGTCAAGGGGAAATTCGGCTACGCACCAAGCCCATCGACCTACACACCATTGTGAATGTGGTGTTGGAGTTGACCCACGCTTTTGTGGAGGACAAGCCACTGGTGCTGGAAAACAAGATTCCAACCCATCTGCCCCCTGCCAGCGCAGATGAGATTCGCCTTCAACAAATTTTGATCAACATCATTGGTAACGGCATCAAATTTACCCATGAAGGCAAGGTCACAGTAGACGCCTATGTGATAGAACAAGCAGCGATATCGTCTGAGTCATCCGCAGAAAACGCGCAATCTGGCGATTCAGAAAAAATGATTACCGTTGTGGTCCGTGATACAGGCATCGGTATTCCCTCAGATCGCTTTGACGATATTTTTGAATCGTTCAAGCAAATTGACGCGTCTACAGAACGCAACTATGGCGGTGCTGGTTTGGGGCTTTCCATCAGCAGACAACTGGTCAAGTTGCATGGCGGCACAATTCAGGTGCAGTCGGTTGTGGGTGAGGGGTCAGAATTCACCTTTACATTACCCATGAGCAAAGGCAAGGCACAGCCAATCACCACCATCGAGCAAGGTGTATCCAAAGTGCAAGGGTTCAAAAAGACGAGCAACGTTAAACCCATGCCTGTTGAACCGCTCCCAATGGACCAACAGATGGACCAACAGAGTGTGCCTGCTGATGGAACACAATACACAGCGACCGTGCTGATTGTAGATGACGAGCCAATCAACCGCCAAGTGTTGATGAACCAGCTCAAGATTCACCGCTACAAGGTGATTCAGGCTGCTGATGGTATTGAGGCACTGGAAGCGGTCGGGAAGGAACGCCCTGACTTAATTCTACTGGACATCATGATGCCGCGACTATCGGGCTATGACACCTGTCGTCGTCTGCGTCAGACCTACACCCCCACAGAGTTACCGATTGTGATGTTAACTGCCAAGAATCAGGTTGACAACTTGGTTGAGGGCTTTAACGCGGGCGCCAACGACTATCTCACTAAGCCATTCTCACGCAATGAACTGCTGGCGCGCATCAACAGCCACCTACGCCTAGCGCAGATGAACCGTGCCTCCAGTCGCTTTATCCCCGATGAATTTCTCACCTTCTTGGAAAAAGGCAATATCACAGAGATGCGACTGGGCGATCATGTCAGCAAGCAGATGACGATTATGTTCTCAGATGTGCGCTCGTTCACCACGATCTTTGAAAGCTTAAGCCCGGATGATGGCTTTAATTTTGTCAATACCTATCTGGGACGCATCAGCCCCATTATCCGTACCCATGCCGGCGTCATTGTCAAATACATGGGGGATGGCACAATGGCGATCTTCCCCGAAAGTGCCGATGATGCTGTGCAGGCGGGGATTGCTAAAATCAATGAAGTCGCTGCCTATAGCCGTCAACGCGAGGCCGAGGGCAAGCCGCCCATCCACATCGGCATTGGCTTGCATACGGGTCATCTGGTCGCAGGCATGATTGGCGAGTCACATCGCATCCAAGCCGATGTACTCTCCGACCATGTCAACCTTGCCTCGCGTGTTGAAAGTATCAACAAATTTTATGATGTGTCCTTCCTCATCACCGAGGACACTTATGATGCGCTGCAAGACCCATCACGCTATGCCGTCCGCTACATTGATCGGGTCCAAGTGAAGGGTAAAAAGACACCTGTACGGATTTACGAGGTCTTTGAGGGTGACCCACCAGCGTTGCGTGCATTGAAGGAAGACACGCTGCCTGATTTTGCCAAGGCACTGGACCATTATTACAAACAAGAATTTGAGATGGCGCAGTCGCTACTCTTCTCTGTGCTACAGCGCAATCCCGATGACAAGACGGCATGGCATCATCTGATCCGTACAACGCAGTTGCGACATGAAAGTCTGCCGCCAAACTGGACGGGCGTAACGGTGATGACGGAGAAGTAGAGAAGAGTGAAGGGTGAAGAGTGAAAAATGAAGAGTGAAAAGTGAAGAGTGAAGAGTGAGTACTGATATACATCGGGAAGCCATCAAATCGGCAGGGCGCGCTTATAATGTGTTGATGATTGCCCCGACGAGCTTTTTTGCGGATTATGGGTGTCATGTGCGCATTCTGGAGGAGGCGCGCATACTACGTAAATTGGGACATGAGATTACCATTGCGACCTATCATAATGGCAATGATATCGATGGTCTCAATATTCAGCGGACGCTGCCGATCCCTTGGCGTAAAGAGTATGAGGTGGGGTCCAGTCGTCACAAAATTGGCTTTGACCTGCTGTTGGGGTTGAAGACGCTCTCGCTGCTCTTCAAATCCTTGATGCAGCTGCCACTACTGATCCAGTCTATTTTACCGCAAGCCCTTTTACCGCAACCGCTCTATCGCCGCCGCCCCTATGATGTGATTCATGCGCATCTGCATGAAGGGGCGTTGATTGGTCTGGTGCTAGGCAAACTCTTTGGTATCCCCGTTGTCTTTGATTTTCAGGGAAGCCTCACCTCAGAGATGCTGGATCATGGGTTTATGCATCCCGAAAGCTTTTTTCATAAAGCATGGTTAGCACTGGAACGCTGGATCGACCATTCAGTCCCCGCCATCCTCACCAGTTCTGCCCATGCCGAGCGACTGCTGATCCAAGAGTTTGACTGCAGACCAGAGCAGGTGCAGGTATTGCCGGACTGTGTAAATGCCGACACCTTTAAGCCACGCAGCGAATTTGACCAAGCCAACTTAGCTGCACTTCGTGAATCGCTGGGCATTCCCGCACACAAAAAAGTGATTGTCTACTTAGGGCTACTAGCCGAATATCAAGGCACGAGCCATCTGCTTCAAGCTGTACAGAAAATCAAACAGGCACACCCAGATGTCCATCTGCTGTTGATGGGTTTTCCACTTGCCAGCTATCCACAGGAGGCAGCCCAGCTAGGCATTGCCGATGCCGTGACCTTTACAGGCCGCATTCCCTATCCCGATGCACCGCGTTATCTTGCGCTGGGCGATGTGGGCGTTGCGCCAAAATTAAGTCTAACCGAGGGTTGTGGCAAATTGCTGGATTATATGGCGATGGCCTTGCCAACAGTGGCCTTTGACACACCTGTGGCACGCGAATATCTGGGCATGGACGGGCTGCTGGCCGAGTTTGGGGATGTGGATAGTTTGGCCGAAAAGTTAACAATGGCACTCTACCCAGAAGCGTATGGCGAAATGACATGGGCACAGCGATTGGGACAGCGGCTGCGTCAACGTGCAATTCAGCAGTTTGAGTGGCATCGCGCGGGGTTGCAGATTGAGGAAACCTATCGAGCATTGGTTGAGAAAACGCCACCCTCTGGTGCGTTGGTGGGTTCCTACCATAATGCAGATTAATCAAAGGACAGTATCGCAGGTTGGCTACCTGCGCCACAGATAATCAATCTACTGCTCACGGACAGTATCGCAGGTTGGCTACCTGCGCCACAGATAATCAATCTGTGTTACTCGTTTACCGAGCAGATATGATAGGCGATAGGCGCGACAAAAGAGACCATGTCTCTAAGTTTCCATATCAGAATGCTCATTACATAGCCTCATCGCACGACCTAATGACGAGTTTAGCCAATCACACAAGCAGATTATAATCGACTATGGGAGAGGGATTTGTCATTCGATGTCGCTACTATCATGTCCGTCATCAACGATACTCACCGCAGCGTGGAACGAGCCGAGATTTGTGGCAGACAAGCAGTTTAAGATATCAGATGATTTACCAGCCGCCCGCTTCGTCCAGCGTTGTCAACCCTTCTTTGAGTGCATAAAGTGCAGCCTGTGTGCGGTTGGCGAGATGTAGCTTGCTCAGAATATTGCTAACATGGGTACGCACAGTGCGTTCGCTGATCACAAGCGAATCTGCAATATCTTGGTTGGACAGCCCACGCGCAACCAACATCAACACTTCGACCTCACGCTCAGTCAATGGTTCATCGACTGGTGGCAGGGTTGACGGGCGGTTCAGCTCACGAATGAGCTTACGCGCAATCGCTGGGTGTAGTGACGACTCGCCGTGATAGACATCACGCATCGCCTGTACCAACTCATCGGGCGAAACATCCTTGAGCAGATAGCCCAATGCACCCGCTTTGATTGCGGAGAACACTTTATCATCATCAGAAAAACTTGTGAGGACCAGAATACGCGCTTCTGGGTTCTCAGCCTTGATCTCAACGATGGCCTCGATACCATTCTTTCGTGGCATCATGAGGTCCAACAGGATGACATCCGGCTTGAGCGAGCGAGCCTTCAGCACCGCTTCAACACCGTCAACGGCCTGCCCAATAACTTCCAGGTCTTCTTCTGTTTCCAGTAGCTTAACCAATCCTTCACGAATTAAGTGATGATCTTCTGCAATTAAAATCCGAATATGATTACTCACACAAAGCCTCCATCAGAGTTTGTTAACTTACCGTGATGACACTATGAAATGATAAGCCTTAAAAATATGTAATTCGTTACACAAATCATCGAAAGACTTCAACTCAAAGGTCTGATATGTCTTGGCTTATATACCTAATTTAATTAGGTTGCGTTTTTAAAACCGGTTTATCTCCATTCAGACGAACCGATACCTTTGTTCCAACACCCACCTCCGAAGAGATAGAGAACGTACCACCCAACTTTTCTGCCCGTTCATTCATATTATTCAGTCCCATACCGCCATAGACAGATTCATAGTCAAACCCCCCACCATCGTCAGTGACATCAACGACAATATCCTCGCCATCGGCATAAAGATGGACAATCACCTTGTCCGCTTCAGCGTGTTTCAATGAATTATTGAGTGCTTCTTGGACAATTCGATACAGCCCTTCTTCGGCATCAAATGGCACATGGAGCGTTTTCTTGACCTTAAGTTCCGTATCAACACCCGCTCTTTTTTCCACAGCGTCTAGCCGTTTGCGCAAGACACCCACCAAACCATCCTGTTCGAGCACTTGAGGGCGTAGTTCATATAAGAGTAGACGCATTTCCTTGAGTGCTTGTTGCGACGTTTCTATCAGTTGAATTAAGTAATCTTCAACAGCATCGACATCTCCTGCAACAACTCGACGTCGTCCAGCCTCGGCAAAAAGGGTCAAGCTATAGAGCGATTGCGTCACAGAATCATGCAATTCGCGTGCCAGTCGCTCACGCTCTTCCATAATGGCGGCTTCTTCGGCCCGGTTGTGCAATTTGGCATTTTCAATTGCCAACGCTACTTGATCACCAAGCGATGTGGCTAACTCAATTTCTTCACTACGGAAGGTTTTCGCCTCCGTATAATAGAAGACGATGGAACCATAGATTGTGGTATGCACAATTAATGGCACAACCAGCAATGAAATAAATTGCAGGTTATTTGCTTTCTCATCCCCATCATTCCCTTGTGCCAACCGTTTGGCAAATGCGGCATTGCTGGGCTGGGCACGCCACGTTGATCCATTGCCAATGGCATTGATCTGTTGCACCCATGCTTGATTTTGCCACGTTTTGTTGTTAACGACAACTGGCTGCATGATGTCGGCGACGGGAATTACACTACGTTCATCCAATGCAATCTCAACAATCTTCTGACTATACAAAACGTCCGCTCTTGATAGGCCATCGTCCAAGCGACTCCGCGAGGATTGTAATTCAACCGCAGGTTTGGATGCGATATCCTTAATTGTATCATCACTTTCTTCAATTTGGTTAAATACAGCAACGGCGTCTGTCCCAAGCAGCATCTGCGATTGCACAAAAATGTAGTCGAGAATATCCTGGAGAGAGCGACTCGAGTTCAAAATTGTGACAATATCGCGCAATCCCTCAGCCACGCGCCGACGACGCTCAATCTCTTGTGTGCGCACTGCCACCAAATCTTCCAGTTCATCATTATAGCGTTGTAAGGCTTTGCGCAGTTGCGCCTGTTGGATCACCAAGGCGACTTGATAAGCGACTTCGCGCGCCACTTCGGAGTGTTCCTGCGAAAACCCAACCGGATCATCGGTCCCCAGCGTCAATGTTCCCAACAATTTCCCTTTCGACATCAACGGCATATTGAGAAAGGCCAGCGAATCAATACTCTCCAGATCGGTATCGGCTGGATATTGTGCCAGTGTCTGGACATTTTCGAGATGGAATAATGCTTCAAGATTGCCTTGCTCAATATGGCTGACCACTTCGGCCAAGCGTTGATCAAGCGGCTGATTGCTGTCGGCTCCATCAACACCCTCTGGAATCGTGATAACCTCACGCTTATCCAAGGAGGTGTGCGAATCAAACATGATGATACGCGCTTGGTTGCAAGGCAATAGATGGCGCAAGTGTGTGAGTGCAATGTTGGCAATATCCTCGTCGGACTGCGCCTCTAGGATCGAGCGGTCAATCTCGTGCAACGTCTCCAGGCGCTCGGCATAGCGCACCATGGCCTGTTCCGCTTTTTCACGGCTTGTCACATCACGCGAGACCACAACGGCATGAGAAACGACGTTGTCCGCCGAGTAGTAGGGATAGTAGGTGACATCCATATAGCGAAAGCCCAATGCACCATGATTGTACGGAGCTTGGTAGTTGACTTCCTGCCCTGAAAAACACTGATCAAGCGGTGGGCGGATCACATTATTAAAGGTGTCGTCACCCCAAACCTCGCTACAGGTCAACCCGACAATCTGCTCAGGCGATTGATTTTGGGCTTCAGCATGAGCTTGGTTGACAGCCTCATAGACGTAATTGCGATTGATCAATGCCATGAATTCTTTAGAGGTATTGACAATGAATTCATACCGGCGCTCGCGCTCTTCGGGTGAAATTTCAGACCATCTAGGGTGATGACTTGTTCCTGAATGGCTCATTTCTAGATGGTTTGTACTTGAATGATTCGATGATGAATAATTTTTATTTTGCATATCTGTCATTTTACAACAGCCAAATTTATCCCTTGCATGGGTGCGCAATGCTCATGTGACCATGTGTGCCCATTCTTCAATTATAAAATTTTGAAAATAGTGTTGATAACCCTGTGTACAACTATGATTATAACCTGTGCGTAATTATGTTCATAAACCATGATACAATAGAATAAGTTTAATACCATACTATAAATGTGTGAATATCCTATGAGGAACGTCTGAAAAACGTAGGATAACTTGGTAGAACTTGTTGAAAATTGAGGAAAACTATCATGGATAACTTATCCCCATTATCCACAGACTTGTACACACCCTTTAAATAACCGCTATATATTGTATCTTAACATCTAACGCGTAAAATTGTAGTTTGTATTTTC
>JBCCFC010000023.1:0-23861 GCA_039029935.1 Chloroflexota bacterium | reverse complement strand
CACCTGTCTTCATTGCAAAATCTGTTTCTAAAAGACGATCCATAATCATTTCAAGTTCCCGCAAATTATAGTTGCGCATTTGCTGCATGGCTTTTTTGACGGGAAAGGGGCGTTCATTGATACGTTTGGCAATGTCATATTCACTTTGACGGTTGTGTGTTCGACCTTGTGATGAAGATGATCCAACCGCATCTTTAACTTTGATGATAATGCGATACTGGCGCGCAATCATTGTGAGTAAGTAAAACGGGTTGGCATCTCCGCGCCGTAGTTCATAGATGGACTGCATGGCCTTGCGTCCGTTGCGCTGGCTAAGGGCATCGGTCAAGTCCCAGATCAAGGCTTCGCTGGCATCGCTGACCATATCCTTGATGTCGTCAGCATTGATGCTGCGACCGCCTGTATAGGCATAGAGCTTCTCCAGTTCATTGTCCAGTAAGCGCAGATTTGGCCCCACAAAATTTGCCAATAGCTGCACCGCCTGTGGCTCGATAGAAATCTTCTTGCTCTTCGCCTGTTGTTGAATCCATCCCGGCAACACTTTGGGTTCGGGTGTGGCTGGTGACTCCAATTGAATCTGTTGCTGCTTTGCCAATTCCTGCAGCCCAGTAATTTTACGCGCAGGTTTCTTTTCCGTTTTGGGCAGCGAAAACCCTTTCCACAAGGCGCGCCGTTTATCCACCCCCTTGGGTTCCAGAAAGAGCAAATCACAGGTATCGGGCAATATTTGTAAGCCCTCTAACAACTGTGCCGACTCATTATGCGCCGTGCTGTCGGTTCGTTTACTCTGCGACATGCGCTGGTCCAAATGCGCCAACATGCCCTCCACCACGATAAGCCGCCGTGTTGCTAGAAAGGGCATCATGCTTGATTGGCTCAGGACATCGGCAGCGGTGGCCTTGTTGCCGACAATGACGCTGGTGTTCATGTCTGCCATGTCAGGGTCGCCCAGGTTGGCTTTGATGTCTTTGATTTTTTTTGAGATGAGGTATTCGTCGCCTTCTAAGAAAAGATAGATCATTTGCTTGTTTTCGATTTCAACACCCTATGGGATGGCAATTTGTAATGTGGCTGATTTGGCCCTTTCAGCACGACCTTCTTTTTTGGCCGATGAAAGCTCATTGCGATAGATGGCTCTAATGATAGTTTATTATACCACAGAACAAAAAAAGGAGCAGACGAAATTCCGTCTACCCCTTTTGTGTATTATTCACCCCTTGTAAAGAATCAATCTATTCAGGTCCTCACCCTGCTGTGGGGCGGGCACCAATTGGATGGCTGACAGCGGTTATCAATTCATTGTTTGGCTGTTCAAACACAAAACTAGATTTTGTGGCTAATTGACGAGAAGTTATATTTTTTGCTTGTGGCAGCGCATCTTCCTTGGCTGCATCCATTTCAGCGATTTGCATCTCCATTTCAAATTCACATGCCTCGACCAACTTCGACTGTTCAACGGCTATCGCCCAATTTTGGGCAGCAATCTGCCCAAGAAACAAGGTGATAACCACGGCGACCATCACCAATGCAGTCAGCCCATTACGGGTGCACCGCTGTTGCTTCCGTTCTCGCTCTCGTTGTGCCTGCGCCACATGGCTGGCTTCCAATAGCCGCTGTTCTAACTTGGTGAGATGTCTTGTGCCATATTTTCCCGCTTCCACAAGGGCAAGGTCGGCTTCATCAAGTGGATTGCCCTCAATTGGTTGTCCCTGCTCATCCATCCACTCTACAACACGGCTTTCCAAAATACGGCGCGCCCGCTGCCCTGGTCGATTCGACTCTTCATAGTATGCACGCGTCAGAGGTGCTAACGCATCATGCGACAGACGAGATGATTTGGGTTGGTCACGCCGACTTTGGGCGGGATTAAACAACAAATACAAGTCTTCACATTTCTGCACCAACGAAGGGATATCTGCCTGACGATGGCAGTACATCTCTAACAAATGCTCCTGCGTGTGATGCTCAACAGTCCCTTGAGGTGTGGTGTGTATCGCCAACAAATCCAGCACCAGCCCTGAATCCACGACTTCGGCTTGCCACTCGCGCAGTTTTTCGAGCTGTTGATGGAGAAAATCGCGCAAGAGTAACCCTTCCCGTTTGAGCGATTGATAGAGATTAATATCAAAGCAGGGATGAGCAAAATTTTCCATTTCGGCATGGGTCCACATTTTGGTGAGCAAGATTTGTAATGTCGGTGCAACAGGGGAACTGGGATCTTCGAGGAGGTCATCGGCAATAATCTCCGCCAAGCCTGCTTCAACGCTCAGACCGTAATGGGTTTGCAGCCGTTCTGATCGCGCTACACCTTCTACCGCATCAATGATGCCTTGTCTTGACAACCGTGCGAGAAAAAGTTTGGTACACGGGAGATGGTGAGATTTCATGGCATCTTCGATGTCGGCCAGCCACTCTTTGCGAAAGCTGAGAACAAGCTTGCCCTGAGGTCTCTGATTGCGCTTTGCAAAGAGGGGGGCTAATATCTCCAGCAAATCGTTCAACTCGTTAGGTTGATCATGGTTGGGGCGTGTAAACAGTTCCTCCGCTTGATCAAGAATGACGATGAGTGGTTGATTTGTCTGTTGCTCGACTTTATGCCACTGGTGGGCAATTGTCTCCGTATCGGGGTTATCTGGCGGAGAGTCACCCATCCACAGGGCTTGCGCCAATGTCCCAATCATACCCTTATCACAGTCGCGCCGCACATAGTGGATGGTATATGCCTGCAAGCGGGGTAGTAGACCCGCTGCCAACAGGGAGGATTTGCCAACACCCGATTCTCCATAAAACAAAATAATCGGTGCATTATCAGGTGTCGTCACCAACTCATAGAGCGAACGAATCTGATGTCCACGTCCAAAGAAAATCTTGGCATCCTCTTCGGTAAAGAAGTTAAGATGACGGAAGGGACTTTCGGGTAGGTCGTGCTGTGGCAATGATGGTAGACCAAAGAGGGGTTCATTGGCCGCATCGGGTAAACTCCACTCAGTGATTTGCTCGGCGTCTGGCTTAACAGTCAGACTCCAAGGCCAATGATAGAACTCGGTCATCACCTGCCCCGTATCATCCTCAAAGTAGGCATCACGCACACTACCCTTGCCCACCATTGCTTGCGCCACGCCCTCGGCTTCATTGAAGGCTTTTTTCAGCGTTGCCCCGCTGGTCAACGAACGATAAAAGTGGGTGGCAAGCGTGGTAGCAACATCATCGCGAATGGACTGACTGGTGGCAACCACAGCCGATACATTGGCGGCCAAGAGTTCTTCTACTTGCGGCTGTGTGGAGCAGGCGTTGAGAAAAACAAACTGGAGGCCATTCTGTTCTCCCAGAAAGGTGGCAAGTCCTCGGCCATCAATCAGTGCGGTGTCATCACTCGTGTTGGTGTTGGCATCTTCCAAAAAGAGCATGAAGTTTTTGGCATGGCCCGCATAATGAAAGATGGCAATGCGGTTGCGGTATTCGCGGAAGACATCTATAATCTCGTTGAGTCCAGCATAGGGCTTGACCACCAATTCACACAGGTTATCTTGCTCCGCCTGTTGCAGAGCATTCTCCAACTGCCGCGCCTCCTCGCCCAAGTCGCGGAGGTAGTCCTGCGACCCCGCAGGCGGGTTGGAGAATGCCAAGAAGATGACGGGCTTTTTATTTTCGGTTGAGTTCAATATGCTTGACATAATTTGGTTCTATGCAATATCTCTGGTTTGCCCAGTACGATAAAAACGTTTTATCTCCCCATCAATGACATACCATTAAAATTGTATGCCCAAAAATTGTTTTTCTC
Organism: Chloroflexota bacterium; assembly: GCA_039029935.1. Classification (GTDB taxonomy): domain Bacteria; phylum Chloroflexota; class Anaerolineae; order Caldilineales; family Caldilineaceae. The sequence continues at coordinate 20,080 of JBCCFC010000023.1, read as the reverse complement.
TTCCATTATACACTAAAAAAAGCGATTTGAACTCCGGAGATACTCCGAAACCCTCCGGAGGCCCTAATCAGGAATGAGGATCAACTAACGTATGCAAGGGGCTACGGTATTGTGTCTATCCCAACGGGTAGTTCCTCACACGTCGCACGATAAGCCTGGTTGGGCATATACTGCGCCCACTCTGTCTGTGTCATATTACGGGGGGCAAAGTCACAGGCGGCATCCCTTAAGCGCTCCGTAGATTCAAAGTGAAAACGGACTGTACCCTTGTCGTCGCGTGTTAAAAGCACTTTGCCATCTTCAGTCCATGTGGCTTCTTTCACCGCATCCGCATGGGTTGTAAGAGCGACTAACTTCTCCCCTGTTTTGCCATCCCAGGTACGCACTGTGCCATCACTACTCCACGTGAGCAACTGACTGCCATCAGCTCGCCAATCTCCGCCCCATATAGGCATTGTATGTCCGAGCAGCGTTTTCCGAGGGCGTCCTGTAGACCCGTTCCATAAACGGGCGGTACTGTCCAAGCTCCACGTCAGAATGCGGCTTTCATCAGGATTCCACATCGCCCCCTCAACATCGTCCTCATGTCCTGTCAGCACGGCGACTTCACGGCCATTTGCAGCGTTCCAGAGCCGTGCTGTCTCGTCACTACTCCATGTCAGAATACGACTCTCATTGCGATTCCATCGAGCACCTTCAATGGTCCCCTCATGGCCTGTTAACGCATACATATGTTGTCCATCCTCACCGTTCCATAGATGGGCTTTATTTTTGCGTCCCCATGTCAGATACTGCCCCTCATGATTCCAAGCGGCACCAATGACCGTTTCTGGATTATCAATCGTCGCGATTATCTGTCTCGTCGAGCCATCCCACAGATGCCCTGTATGTTTACGACTCCATGCAAAGAGACGGCTACCATCATGGTTCCAAGCCGCGCCTTCAATTGCATGACCGCTGTCCGCTAGCGTCCCTGACCTGTGTCCATTATCTCCATTCCACAAACGGGTGGTTTTATCATGGCTCCAAGTCACGATACGTTTGCCGTTGTTACTCCACGCCGCACCACTAATCGCATTTTGATGACCATCGAGGACTGCCACTTGCTGCCCATTGTCACTACGCCACATATGGGCAGTGTTCCCAGCCCATGTCAGAATCCGTTGGCCGTCGACACTAAAAATTGCCCCTTTGACTTGCGTCGTATGTCCCTCAAGGCTTGCTATTTTTTTGCCATCCGTTGCCTGCCATAGTTCGGGGGGGTGCGGTGAATGACCCATGTGCCATGTAAGGATATAGTTGCGTTGCGGGTCCCACATGACCGTATTGATGGTACGAGGTTCACCTTTAATGAGTGCAATTTCTCCGCGTTCACGCCAATCCCAGACACGGACGTTGTGGTCCCAGCTCCACGTCAAAATATAATCCTCATGTTTGCTCCAAGTTGCCCCCAAAATCCAATTGGTATGCCCAGATAGAATCACGGGTTCATCATGATTATAGCTATCCCAAACACGGGCAGTGTGATCCCAACTCCAACTGAGAATATATGCATCATCATCGCTCCACTTCGCTCCGGCAATCACGTTGGTATGTCCTCTGAAAACGGCAATTTCGTTTGTGACAACAATGTCTTTATTGTTTGCATGATTGTTCGCTATGTTCTCCACCGTTGATCTGTTCTCTGGCGGGTGATTGGTATGTGCATCCCACGTTCGGAGGGTTCCATCCCAACTCCATGTCAGAATTTTGCTTTCATCCGCATTCCAAGACGCCCCGTTTACAGTGTCTGTGTGTCCTTGAAAGGTCTTCAACTCGTTCCCCGTGTGTCCATCCCAAATTCTGGCGGTTCCATCCCACCCCCAAGTGAGAATTTGTGTATTATCCTGATTCCAAGTCGCCCCCTTAATAAGAATGTGATATCGCTTGCGAGTGTGTTTCGTTTGACTATCATGGCCTGATGAAACTTGGCGGGTAGGCGGTTTTAGGCTTGCAACAACCTCCCTCGTCTCACTACCCCACAGTTGATTATCCTGGCCTGATGAAACTTGGCGGATAGGCGGTTTTGGCCTTTCAATAACCCCCTTCGTCTTACTACCCCACAGTTGATTATAATGGCCTGATGAAACTTGGCGGGTATGCGGTTTTAGGCTTGTAACAAACTCCCCTGTCTTACTATCCCACAGCAACGCAGTATCGTCCCAACTCCACGTCAGGATGCGGCTCTCATCGTGATTCCACAGGGCACCTATCAGTTTATTTGTGTGCCCATTGAGCGTTGCTAATGCCGTTGCGCCTTCATTCGCAGAATTCCACAATTGAGCCTGCCCTGTCTCATCCCACGTTAGAAACTGTTTTTGTGTCGTAGACCAGCTTATCCCTGCGGGTGGGTCCTGACTATGAAAGGTGTACAGGTAACTACCATCTATCCCATCCCATGCCTGGATAAGTCCCCCCGCCCCCCATGTCAGAATTTGACTATCATCAGCCCGCCACAGTGCGTGAAGCACAGGTCTTGTATGACCACCAAGAGTGGCAAGGTACGTGCCATCAGCATCCCAAAGACGTGCTGTCCCATCCTTGCCCCAGGTCAGAATCCGGTTTTCCAAACGATTCCACGCTGCACCCGTCACGGGCGCCCTGTGTCTTTTGAGTTCTTTGATCAGCCGCCCTCGTTTGCCATCCCAGAGATTCACAGTATGATCACTACTCCACGTCAGCACACGGCTTTCATCTGCATTCCACACGGCCCCATTCACGCGCGCGGTGTGACCATCTAGGATGCCCAACACACGTCCCTGATGGGCAACGATCTTCTGCAACGCGGTATCTGCTTCAAAGGTGGATGCGCTGTTTGTTGCTTCCACAGCCAAGAGTAAGGCCAATTCATAATTGGATTGCTCTAGATGCGCCTTTGATTGTGAGGCAAGCTCGCGCGAAATACTCGCCTTTGTCGCCACAACAGCCGCTTGCCATTGGATCAATGCAACCACTGCCCCAATCACCACCAATGTCATGAGTCCAGCGAGGATACGAAGCCGCCATTTACGCTCTCGTTCCCGTTGCTGTCGGGCAACATGGCTCGCCGCCACAAGACGGGTTTCTAAGGGTGTGAGGTCCCTTGTGCCGCCAAGCCCAGCTTCCACCAAGGTCAAATCAGTCTCATCCAAGGGCGTTCCTTCAATCGGTTGCCCTTGGTCATCCCGCCACTCGACGACGCGGCTGTCCAATATCCGGCGCGCACGCTGTCCCGATCTGTCGGATTCTTCGTAGAGGGCACGGGTTAATCCCGCCAAGGCGTCGTGCGCAAGTTGTGTTGCTTTGGGCTGGTCTGCCCGTTGTTGATTGGGGTTGAACAGCAGGTACAGGTCTTCACATTTCTGCACCAACGCAGGAATCTCCTCTTGGCGATGATGATACATCGCCAAAAGTTCGGTTTGGGTACGATAGTTCACCATTCCCTGTGGGGTGGTATGTGCGGCCAAAAAATCGAGTACAAAACCTGAATCGACCATCTCCGTATGCCATTCATGCAATGCCCCCAGTTGTTGGTTGAGAAAATCGTCCAACAATAACCCCTCACGTTTGAGCGATTGATAGAGATGAATATCAAAATAAGGATGGTCAGCATTTTTTATCAAGGCCTGGGTCCACATTTTGGTCAGCAGAATTTGCAAGGTGGGTGCGACAGGTGAATCAGGGTCTTCCAGTAGATCATCGGCGATGACCTCGGCCAACGCCAGCTCAATCGACAGCCCGTAATGGGTTTGGAGCCGCTCAGAGTGCGCCACCCCTTCGACAGCGTCAATGATGCCTTCGCGATGCAACCGAGAGAGAAAGAGTTTGGTGCGTGGCAACAGGTGTACCTTCATGGCATCTTCGACATCGGCCAACCACTCTTTGCGAAAACTGAACACGAGCTTGCCCTGTGGCCTCTCGTTACTCTGCACAAAAAGCGGTGTCAATACATCCAAAAAATCGTTCAATTCGTCGGAATGGTCAGGGTTAGGGCGTGTAAAGAGTTCATCAATCTGATCCAGAATGATGATGAGTGGCTGATCGTGCTGTTGCTCTACTTCATGCCAACGTTGGGCAATTATCTCATCATCTAGATTGTCTGGCACACAATCATCCATCCACAGGACTTGTGCCAGTGATTGAATCATGTCTATGTCCCGATCACGTCGGATATAGTGGATGGTGTACCCTTGCAAGCGGGGCAGCAATCCCGCCGCCAGCAGGGAGGATTTGCCCACGCCTGCTTCACCATAAAAGAGGATGATGGGTGCGCTTTTGGGAGTTGACACCAACTCATACAATGAGCGAATTTCATGGCCTCGACCAAAGAAAAGCTCGGCATCCTGTTCGGTGAAGAAGTTGAGATGGCGAAAGGGTTGCTCAGGCAGGTCATGTTGGGGCAAGGTGGGCAGGCCAAAGAGCGGTTCATTGGCGGCATCGGGCAAACTCCATGTCATTACCAGTTCAGCACCCGGTTTAACCGCCAAATTCCACGGCCAGTGCAGTTCTTCGGCACCATCATCATCGTCGTCGTCAAAGGTGATATCGCGCGTATTGCCCATGCCGACCATTGCCTGGGCCACACCCTCGGCCTCATTAAAGGCTTTTTGCAGGTTGGCGCCGCTGCTCAGAGAAGCGTAGAATTCGCTGGCAAGTTTGGTGGCGATGTCATCGCGTATGGATTGACTGGTGGCGACGACGGCAGATACATTAGCAGCAAGCAGTGCCTCCACTTGTGGCTGTGTGGAGCAGGCGTTGAGAAAGACAAATTGGAGACCGTTCTGTTCGCCCAAAAAAGTGGCAAGCCCACGACCATCAATCAAGGCTGTGCCACGATTGGCCCCTTTGCCCGTATTGGTGCTGGCATCTTCTAGGAGCAACATAAAATTTTTGGCGTGGCCGGCATAGTGAAAGATGGCGATACGGTTGCGGTATTCGCGGAAGACCTCCAATATGTCGCTGAGTCCGGCATAGGGTTTGATCACCACTTCGCACAGGTTACTCTGCTCGGCCTGCTGGAGGACTGTTTCTAGCTGACGTGCTTCCTCACCTAAGTTGCGCAGATAGCCTCGTGCGCCCGCAGGTGGGTTGGAAAAGGCGAGGAAGATGACTGGTTTTTTATTTTCGCTGCCATTACTAGTGCTCGACATTAGGATTGACCTCTTTGTTCTGCCAAATTCAGTTTGATATACAAACTATCATACCCTAATATCGCCCAAAAAAGCTCTGGAGATTCTCTGGGAACACTCCGGAAAATCTCTAAAAATCAACATTTGCGTCGTCAGTCTTTATCCTGATAAGGAATAGGAACTAAATAAACCCAACTATTTCTAAAAATATAGTTGGGTTTATTTAGGAATGGCGATTAAATAACCTATACATGTTCAGTCAGCACGCCCCGTGCGGGTCTGAGCCAAATGGGCAAGTTATTTAATCGCCATTCCTAAAGAGTTTGTTGCAGCATTGCACTGCTACTGCGAGAGGCGTTGTTATTGCTCTATTTCAAAAGATAAAGGGAGGCTATCACATGTGGCGTGATGGGCTTGGGTTGCTGGCATAAACTGCGCCCATTCTGAGGGTAACAGGTTGCGTGAGACGCGCGCACACGCCGCCGCCTGTAAATCAAGGGTAGAGGCATAGTACAGCCGCGCAGAACCGTCCCAACTCCATGTCAGGATACGACTTTCATCAGCGTTCCACCTGGCACCTTCCACCCGACTGGTGTGTCCCGACAAAAGGCCAAGTTCACGTCCATCAGTCGCATTCCAGAGCCGGGCTGTCTCATCTTGACTCCATGTCAATATAGATTGTTCATCACGATTCCACGCTGCCCCCGTAACGCTTCCTGTATGACCAACAAGCGTCGTCAATAGATGCCCATCAACAGTGTCCCATACGCGGACAATATTATCCCAACCCCATGTAAGGAGACGACGGCCATTGGCACTCCACACAGGCTCCGCACCAGTGCTGCCTATATGACCATCAAGAGTTGCTAACCAACGGCCATCGGTGGCGTCCCACAGTTGGGCCATATTGTGTTCCCAAGTCAGAATGCGGCTTTCGCTGCCATTCCAATTTGAACTTGCACCTTCAAGCCAGCCCATGTGTCCCTCGAGGGTTGTGATGAGGCGACCATCTACAGCATCCCATAGTTGAATCATGGTGGCATCCCACGTCAGGATACGTTGTTTATCTGCGGTCCAGATTGCACCCGATACTGGAGTTGTGTGACCGCCAAGTGTCATCATCAGACGACCATCGTCTGAATCCCAAACTCTTGCCATCCCGTCCTGCCCCCAAGAGAGAATCCGAGTGCCATCCATCTGCCATGTTGCGCGCAAGGGGACAGGCTGCTCAGATTCATCAAGAACGGCAATGGCATGACCATCGACTCCATCCCACAAACGGACTGTATCGTCGTCACTCCATGTCAGAATGCGACTTTCGTCTGCGTTCCAACTTGCGCCATAAATCGTTTGTGTATGCCCTTCAAGAATTGCAATCTCGTGACCATCGCTTGCATCCCACAACCGTGCCGTCCCATCCTCACTTCGTGTCAGGATACGGCTTTCATCTTTACTCCAAATCGCATCCTCAACGCTTCCTGTATGGCCTTCCAAAACCATCAATTCATGACCATCGTTTGCATCCCACAAGCGAACGCTGCCATCCACACTCCACGTGAGAATATGCTGTTCACGCTGGTCCCAATTTGCACCCAAGATGATATCTGTATGTCCTTCAAGGGTCGCGATGGCACGACCATTGCTTGCCTGCCACAGCCTGGCGGCTCCATCATGACTCCATGTAAGGATACGACTTTCATCTGCATTCCATTCTGCACCGGAAACCCATCCTGAATGTCCTTCAAGGGTCGCTACTTCGCCTGTATTCGTCCAGTCCCATTGGCGCACAGTTCCATCAGAAGTCAATGTCAAAATATAGCGTTCATCCTTGCTCCATGTTGTGTCCTTAACAAAAGCTGTATGACCGAGCGTAGCCAGTAGCTTTCCAGTTTGACCATGCCAAACGCGCACCGTGTTATCCCCACTATTCGTCAGAATATGGGTTTCATCCTCGTTCCAGATGGCGTCGTTAATGGCGTCTGCATGTCCTTCAAGCAGGGCTATCTCGCGACCATCCTTGCCATTCCAGAGCCGGGCAGTGCCATCTCGACTCCATGTCAGAATGCGGCTTTCATCCTGATTCCAGATAGCCTTAAAGACGGGTCCGGTATGTCCTGTCAGGTCTGCTATATGGATTCCATCCGTCCCGTCCCAGAGAATAACTGTCCCATCCCAACTTGTTGTTAATAGACGGCTACCTGCGGCATTCCAGACCGCGCTCGTAATCTCGGTATGACCGTCAAGTGTTGCAATCTCATCGCCGTCAACACGCGCCCACAGTTTTGCCATTCCATTCGTACCCCATGTGAGAATACGGGTTTCATCAGGATTCCACACAGCACCCGCAGCCCCATATTCATCTACAGGTAGGGTGATCAGTTCGCGTCCATCAGCGGCATCCCAAACTTTGGCCGTGCCGTCTGTACTCCAAGTGAGAATCTGGCTTTCATCGCCGTTCCATATAGCATCCCCAATCGTGTCTGTGTGTCCCGTGAGTACAATCATTTCACGACCGTCACGTGCATCCCAGATTCGCACAGTACCATCAAGACTCCACGATAGAATCTGGCTTTCATCTTGATTCCAGCGCGCCCCACTGACCAGACTGGTGTGACCATACAAGGCTACTACTGAAACCCCTTCCAGAGGATCCCATAATTGGAGTGTTGCATCATAGCTCCATGTCAGGATTTGGCTTTTATCTTGATTCCAGCGTACGCCATTGATTTCGGCTGTGTGACCAGAAAACACAGCCACCTCTTGTCCGTTGCTAGCATCCCACAAACTCATATTGCCAACCCAATCCCATGTAAGGAGTTGACGTTTATCCTCACGCCAGATTGCGTGTTTCAATACTTGCTCTGGATATGTTTCAAAACTGTTGACAACACGCCCTCGAAAGGCAAGGGACTGGCGCAAAGCAGAGTTTGCCTCGATGGTCTCAGCACTGCTTGATGCTTCAATCGCCAATAACGTGGCTAGCTCAAGGTCGGGTAGGTCGAGGGCAACGGCTGACTGGGCGGCTAACTGGCGAGAGGTGGCAATGCTCAGGGCTTCCTCAGTTTTGGCCTGTTCATCGACCAGTTGCAGGTTGGTCTGTTCCAGCGAATCGCGCGCATCCTCAGCCTCAAGTCGGCGTTCCTCTGCCAGATTGGTTTGTTCTTCAGCCTCAAGCTGGCGTTCCTCGGCTAAGACAGTCTGCTCTTCGGCCACTACCCGCTGTTCTTCGGCTATTGATTGTTGCTCGACCGCTTGCTGCCAAAGAAAGAAGGCGACAACAGCGGCGACCATGATCAATGCAGTCAACCCATTGCGGATGCGCCGTTGCTGTTTGCGTTCACGCTCGCGTTGCACCTGCGCCACACGGCTGGCTTCCAACAGTTGTTGCTCAAACGGGGTCAGGTTACGTGTCCCTTGTAATCCAAACTCAACCAAAGTCAAATCACTCTCATCCAATGGATTGCCTTCAATTGGCTGCCCCTCATCATCCACCCATTCCACCGAGCGACTCTCCAAAATGCGCCGCGCTCGTTGCCCTGGGCGGTCAGACTCTTCATACTGCGCACGGGTCAGTGGGGCTAGGGCATCATGGGCCAGACGGGAGGATTTGGGTTGGTTGCGCTGATTTTTGGCCGGATTAAAGAGCAAATATAAATCTTCACATTTTTGCACCAAGGCGGGAATATCTGCCTGACGATGGCCGTACATCTCTAACAGGTCTGCTTGGGTGTGATGCTCGACCGTTCCCTGTGCGGTGGTGTGTGCCGCCAACAGATCAAGGACCAGCCCTGAATCAACGACATCAACGCGCCACTGGCGCAGTTTTTCAAGCTGCTGTTCAAGAAAATCACGCAGGAGTAAGCCTTCACGCTTGAGTGTTTGATAGAGGTCAATGTCAAAACGGGGCTGCTCAAAATCGACGTCCTCGGCTTGGGTCCACATCTTGGTGAGCAGGATTTGCAGCGTGGGTGCGACAGGTGAGTCGGGGTCTTCCAGCAGATCGTCGGCGATGATCTCCGCTAACCCTGATTCAACTGATAGACCATAGTTGGTTTGCAGCCGCTCTGAGCGTGCCACCCCTTCGACGGCTTCAATGATGCCTTGTCGGTCCAAGCGTGAGAGAAAGAGTTTGGTGCGTGGAAGGCGGTGTGACTTCATGGCATCTTCGATATCAGCCAGCCACTCTTTGCGAAAACCAAGAATGAGTTTACCCTGTGGTCGTTGGTTGCGCTTGGCGAAGAGCGGGGCTAATGCCTCCAGAAAATCGTTCAGTTCATGGGGTTGGTCAGGGTTGGAGCGTGTAAATAGTTCCTCCATTTGGTCAAGAATGATGATGAGTGGTTGTTCCATCTGTTGCTCGACCTCGTGCCAACGTTGGGCGAGGGTTTCAGCATCGGGTTTGTCTGGCGCGATTTCACCAGTCCACAAAGCCTGTGCCAATGCACCAATCATGCCCTCATCACGGTCACGCCGCACATAGTGGATGGTATGGTCCTGTAAACGAGGGAGTAACCCCGCTGCCAACAGCGAAGATTTGCCTACGCCCGATTCGCCATAAAAGAGGATGAGGGGTGCGCTTGTCGGTGTCGTCACCAACTCATAAAGTGAGCGAATCTGTTGCCCACGCCCAAAGAATAGCTCGGCATCCTGTTCAGTGAAGAAGTTGAGATGGCGGAAGGGTGTTTCGGGTAGGTCATGTTCGGGCAATGTCGGTAACCCAAAGAGTGGTTCATTGGCCGCATCGGGCAAGCTCCACTCAGTCACGGCTTCGGCCCCCGGTTTCACCATCAAGCTCCAAGGCCACAGCAGTTCTCTGATAGTCTCTTCGTCAGCCTCTTCATCGTCGTCAAAGGTAATATCGCGCGTATTGCCCATACCCACCAGTGCCTGTGCCACCCCTTCGGCCTCGTTAAAGGCTTTTTGCAGTGTGGCCCCACTGCTGAGGGAAGCGTAGAATTCGCTGGCAAGTTTGGTGGCGATGTCATCGCGGATCGATTGGCTGGTGGCGACGACGGCTGAGACATTGGCGGCGAGCAGTGCCTCCACTTGGGGCTGGGTGGAGCAGGCGTTGAGAAAGACAAATTGGAGACCATTCTGCTCACCGAGAAAGGTGGCAAGTCCACGTCCATCAATCAGGGCTGTGCCGCGATTGGCTCCTGTCCCCGTATCGGTGCTGGCATCTTCCAACAGCAGCATGAAATTCTTGGCATGGCCTGCATAGTGAAAGACGGCGATGCGGTTGCGGTACTCGCGGAAGACCGCCAGAATCTCACTGAGCCCGGCATAGGGTTTGATGACGACTTCACAGAGATTACTTTGCTCGGCCTGCTGGAGGACGCTCTCCAACTGACGTGCTTCCTCGCCTAAATTACGCAGATGGCCTCTTGCTCCCGCAGGTGGGTTGGAGAAGGCGAGAAAGATGACTGGCTTTTTGTTTTCGCTTGCGTTCCTGTTGCTTGACATTTCGCTTGATTCCTTTATGCTGTCAACGTCTATATTGCAGGGCTGTGATGTGTTCTCGATTTTGCATTAAATTCTGTGCATCTATCATACCCTAGTAACGCATGAAAAAACTTTGAAGATTCTCCGAAAACCCTCCGAAAAATTTTATAGAACAATTTCAATCTTCATCCAGCGGCAGATGCTCACACGTGGCCCGATAGGGTTGATTGGCAGGCATATACCGCGCCCACTCGTCCCGTGTCATATTGCAGAGGACACGTTGACAAGCCTCAGTCACCATCTCATCAGTTGATGTGAAGTGAAGCCTTGCTGTGCCATCATCACCCCAAGACAGGACACGGCTGCCATCAGCGTTCCACACAGCCCCACGAATGTAGTCTGTATGCCCATCCAGAATCGCCAGTTCGCGGCCATCAGAGCCATCCCAAAGGCGGACTGTGTGGTCATAGCCCCACGTCAAGATACGACTTTCGTCGGCGTTCCACAGTGCGCCCTCAATAAATTCTGTGTGTCCTTCAAGGATGGCTATTTCGCGACCATCGACACCATCCCATATTCGTGCAGTGCCATCGTTGCTCCATGTCAGGATACGGCTTTCGTCGGCGTTCAATCGCACCCCACCAATTGCTCCTGTATGCCCCGCAAGGGTTGCAATCTCGCTACCATCTCCCCCGTTCCAGAGCCGTGCAGTTTCATCACGGCTCCACGTGAGGATGCGGCTTTCATCGGCATTCCATCTTGCGCCGTCAACAGAGTCTGTGTGTCTCTGTAGGACAGCAAGGCCACGACCATCGACACCATCCCATAACCGGGCTGTACCATCGTTGCTCCATGTCAAGATGCAGCTACCATCGGCGTTCCACAGTGCGCCCTCAATAAATCCTGTGTACCCTCCAAGGGTAGCAACTTCGCGACCATCGACACCATTCCAGAGCCGTGCGGTGTTATCGCTACTCCATGTCAAGATGCGGCTCTCACTGGCATTCCACAGTGCGCCATCAACCCTATCTGTGTGTCCTTTTAGGGTTGCCAATGGTCGCCGAGAAGTCCCTGACTCGCCTGTTGTTACGCTGCCAATCTTGCGCACAAAACTATGGACCCAGCCTGAAGTCGCAGTTTCATGCTCCTCTTGTCCATCCCATAACCGTGCTGTACCATCACTGCTCCACGTCAGGATACGGCTTCCATCGGCATTCCAAGTTGCGCCATGAATCGTGTCTGTGTGGCCGACAAGGGTCGCAATTTCACGCCCATCAGCATCATGGAGCCATGCCGTACCATCGCCACTCCAAGTCAGAATGCGGCTTTCATCCGCATTCCACATGGAGCCGCCAATCCATTCCGAATGAACCACCAAATGCTCAATTGCACTGCCATCGACACCGTTCCATAGCATGGCCGTACCATCACCACCCCACGTCAGGATACGGCTTTCGTCGAGATTCCAGAGTGCACCAGAAGTTGATTCTGCGTGAGCTGCGAGGGTCGCAATTTTACGGCCATCTGCACCATGCCAGAGCCGTGCAGCATCGTAGCCCCACGTCAGGATACGGCTTTCATTCGCATTCCACCTTGCGCCATCAACGCTTAGTGTATGTCCTGCTAGAGTCGCGACTTCGCTTGTATTCGTCACATCCCACTGGCGGACAATTTTGTTCTTATCCAATGTCATGATAGAGCGTCCGTCTTTACTCCAAATGACGTTCTCTATCGCCACATCGTTGTTGAGCGTCGCCAACAGTGTGCCATCACTTGCATCCCAAACATGCACAGTAGAACCAGCATCCACTTTATTCGTATAACCATTCTGCTCCCAATAAGCCTCTGGGTCGTCCACCCTGAGTGTCAGAATCTGGGTATCATCAGCATTCCACATTGCCTGTGCAATCCCCACAATTCCATGTTCGGCTCCACCAAGCACGAGGATTTCCTGCCCTTCATAACCATTCCATAGGCGTATTGTGCCATCCTTACCTATCGTTAAGATGCGATTACCCTCTTTATCCCAGAAGGCGTCATAAATTGGTTGGTCATCTTTATTCAGGGAAATTATCGGGTCCTCATACTTACTGTCCCAGATATTGATTATCTTTTGCTTGCTGATTGTTAGTAGATGGCTATTCTCCGGATTTAAAACGATGCGATCAATATCAATTTCAGATGTAAATGGCAGCAACTCATCTCTATCCACAGCATCCCATACTTGCATCAGAGTATTATTCCTAGTGGATATGGCCCATATTTTTGCAAAACCATCGCTATCCAACGTCACAACATCGGTTTCATCTGCATTCCATGCCGCGTACTCAACCCCAGAACCATCAGCATTTATTGTCAGTACATCGCACTCACCAGCATCCCAAATCCGTGCCGTACCATCATCACTCCATGTAAGAATCTGGCTTTCATCTTGATTCCACATGGCTCCATTCACCGTTGCTGCATGTCCCTCCAACACAGCCACCTCACGACCATCAGCGGCATCCCAAAGCCGTACCGTGTTATCCTCCCAGACACACCACGAGAGAATTCGGCTTCCATCTTGATTCCAGAGCGCACCCTCGACAACCCCGGTGTGTCCATGCATAGTTGCCATTAAGCGGCGTTCTGCCACATCCCATAGCTCCAGCATTTTATCGCTGCGCCACATCAAAAGTTGATGTTGTGCAGGACGCCAGCGGACGCCACGAATGGGATTGCCTTCGTACTCGTCTGTTTCATCCTCAAAAATAATGGTCTGCTGCCCAGTGTTGATATCCCATATGCTGATCTTATATCCGCCATCCCAAACAAGGAGTTGCAGGTTGTCCTCGTCCCAGATGACCGAGAATGGCTCTAGCGGTATCTCAAACGTATTGACAACACGCCCACGCATGGCAAGGAACCGTCGTAAAACGGCGTTTGTCTCAATGGTGTCGGCAACGCGCACTGCCTCAATTGCCAATAATTTGGCTAGCTCAAGATTGTGATGTTGGTTAAGGGCGATGTCCGATTGGGCGGTTAACTGGCGTGAGGTGGCACTGCGCAGAGCGGCTTCGTTTTGTGCCCGTTCACGCTCGCGCTCTGCCTGCGCCACGCGGCTGGCCTCCAGCAGTTTCTGCTCGATCTCGGTGAGGTTGCGTGTGCCCAATAATCCGGCTTCGACAAGGCGCAAATCACGTTCATCGAGCAGATTGCCCTGCATTGACTGCTCTGTATCGTCGCGCCAGCCGATAAGTCGGCTATTCAAAATGCGGCGTACCCGCTGTCCGGGGCGATCCGATGCATCATACTGCACACGAACCAATGGGGCCAACGCATCATGGGCGAGACGCGAGGATTTGGGTTGGTCACGCTGTTTTGTGGCGGGGCTAAACAGTAAGTAGAGGTCTTCGCATTTCTGCACCAGTGGCGGGATGACCTCTTGACGATGGCGATACATGGTGAGCAGTGCGTCTGCGGTGTGATGCGCAACGGTTCCCTGTGGGGTCGTGTGTGCAGCCAGCAAGTCGATCACCAGCCCTGAATCAACCAACTCAGCTTGCCATTCATAGAGTTTTTGAAGCTGTTGCTGAAGAAAATCGCGTAGGAGCAGTCCTTCTCGTTTGAGCGATTGATAGAGGCCAATATCAAAGCGGGGATTGTAGTCATCCACCGCCTGCGCTTGCCTCCACATTTTGGTCAGCAGGATTTGCAGCGTGGGGGCGACAGGCGAGTCGGGGTCTTCGAGCAGGTCATCGGCAATAATCTGCGCCAAGCCATCCTCAATGGTCAAGCGATAGTGCTCTCCGAGTCGTTCTGAGCGTGTAACGCCTTCTATGGCTTCCATGATACCCTGACGTGTCAGCCGTGAGAGAAAGAGTTTGGTGCGTGGGAGGCGATGCGACTTCATGGCGTCTTCGATATCGGCCAGCCACTCTTTGCGAAAACCAAGAACAAGTTTGCCTTGGGGTCGTTGGTTGCGCGCTGCAAAGAGGGGCATTAATGTTGCAAGGAAATCATTCAGTTCATCGGGCTGGTCACGGTTGGGGCGGGTAAAGAGTTCCTCGACCTGATCGAGAATGATGATGAGCGGCTGTGCTTGTGCCTCTTCTACTTCATGCCAACGCTTGGCGAGGGTCTCGGCATCAGGGTTCGCTGGTGCAGGTTTATCTACAGGACCATCTTGCCACAGGGCTTCGGCCAATGCACCAATCAGACCAACATTCTGGTCGCGGCGCACATAGCGGATGGTATAGTCCTGTAGACGGGGCAGTAAGCCCGCCGCCAGCAACGAGGATTTGCCCACGCCCGACTCGCCATAAAAGAGGATGATGGGTGCGCTTTTGGGTGTCGTTACCCGCTCATAGAGTGCGCGAATCTGTTGTCCACGCCCAAAAAACAGTTCGGCGTCCTGTTCTTCAAAAAAGTTGAGATGGCGGAAGGGCGTATCGGGGAGGTCGTATTCGGGCAGTGTCGGCAGGCCAAAGAGCGGTTCATTGGCGGCATCGGGCAGGCTCCAGTCGGCCACGGCTTCGGCTCCGGCGTTCACCATCAAACGCCAAGGCCAATCGAATGAGTCGGCGTCCCCCTCGTCATCGTCAAAGGTGATATCGCGTGTATGGCCCATGCCGACCATTGCTTGAGCCACACCTTCGGCTTCGTTAAAGGCTTTTTGTAGCGTAGCCCCACTGCTCAGGGAGGCGTAGAATTCACTGGCGAGTTTGGTCGCTATATCGTCGCGGATTGATTGGCTGGTGGCGACGACGGCAGAGACGTTGACTGCAAGCAGTGCGTCGACTTGGGGCTGAGTGGAACAGGCGTTGAGAAAGACAAACTGGAGTCCGTTCTGTTCGCCCAGAAAGGTAGCAAGCCCACGTCCATCAATCAGGGCTGTGCCGCGATTGGCTCCTGTCCCGATATTGGTGTTGGCATCTTCTAGCAATAGCATAAAGTTCTTGGCGTGGCCTGCGTAGTGAAAGATGGCGATGCGGTTGCGGTATTGCCGAAAAACCTCCAGAATCTCGCTGAGTCCGGCATAAGGTTTGATAACGACTTCACAGAGGTTGCTTTGTTCGGCCTGTTGGAGGACGCTCTCCAACTGACGTGCTTCCTCGCCCAAGTTGCGTAGATGGCCTCTTGCCCCTGCTGGTGGGTTGGCAAAGGCGAGGAAGATCACGGGTTTGGGGTAGTCGGTGGCATTACTATTGTTTGACATTTCGCCTGATTCCTTTATTGTGTCTATTCTTATGTCTATGCCCAGATTTGGTGGCTATCATATGTTTTCGGTTTTATATTAAATTCTGTACATACTCATCATACCCTGGTAATGCCTAAAAAAACTTTGAGGGTCCTCCGAAAACCCTCCGAGGAATTGACAAAAAACTGCTTTCTTGTAATTTAAACTTCCAGGTGTTGTCATTCCTGCCTGCGCAGGAATGACCCAAACACCCAATTATATCAATTGCCCTTTCAAGCTTCATAAATTGCCTGAGTATCTACACGGTTTTCAAATCACAAATTAATGAATCTTGATGAGGCAATTGGTATTATACCGACCTACTGAACACCGAACACCGAACACCTACCGAACACCGACCTACCAACTCACCAATTACGCCTGTTTTTCAAAAGGTGACGGCAATAACGGTCGGATTTTGTTCCACCCACCGTTCGGCACAAAATAGCTCATGTGATCACAGGCAACCTCATGCTTGACAGGCACATGGACACGGTGTTCAGATACGTCCATAATACTCTCGACACTGACGGCCACATCATTGGGGTCGTTGTAAAAGGCCAGACCGGATACACTATACAGATCGAGCTTTTGGAGGAGGCGTTTGAGTAACGCCTGTCGTCCACTGTCCTCGCCCTCTGGCTGGTTTGGCTCAATGACCGATGTATTCCCAGCAAAGATGGTATAAGGAATTTTAGGGTCCCCTCCATGCTTCAAACTTTTTAGCAGGTCTGAGCCAACCGCCATTTCATCCAACATCTTATCCTGAGATTCAATCACCGTGAGCAAACCCGTGATGATCGAAACAGGCCAAGCAACCGGTGTCAGTGCATTCAACCCCAGCGTGAGCAACTTAAACGCCCGATCCTGAATGTTGGCCCAAGGTGAACCACCGCTTGGTGTACCAAAGAGGACCAGATGTTGAACAATCTCGTTGCCTCCTTCCAATTGCTCAACAAACCAGCGCGAGACCAAGCCCCCCATCGAGTGGGCAAAGATGTGGAGTGTTTTGCCATGATTGGCACCCAACCCAATACCGATCAGTTTTTGGCGCAAATCATTAGCGACAGTGCTGATGCCTGTGGCGAGGTTCTCATAATCAAAGGCCAACACCACATCATAGTTATCAACGATTTGCTCACCTGGGGCACCTGTCCATGCACTGCGCACCGCCCCCTTTGTTTCTCCCGTGATACCATGAATATAGAGCAGAATGCGATCTGCCTCAGCCACCCGCTGACGAACAACATCTTCATCATAGGTATATTCAAAATCATCTTGGCTTGGGGCATCAGGGTTTTCTAGGTGTCCCCCTTTTGGCTCGACAACGGCTAGTTTGGGATAGGTATACTCCCAGCCTGTAACATCGCTCACAAGCTTATGGAAATAGATACGAAGTGAATTGGTGAGCGAACGTGAACCTTCGGAGGTATCAGGGTCTGGCAAACGATGCAACGTAATCTCTGTACCCTCTTCTCCGCGCGCACTGACATGTCCAACAGGCAGATAGAACTCACCATCAAAACCATAGGCCAACACCTGTTCATCGTCGGCCAGCGACACAGGTGTTCGCAGTTTGAGCGGGGTTTCAGCAGTGACTTTATCACCATTTTCCACCTTGCCCAGATCAAGGACACTCAGCCCAGGCTCATTGCTACGGGTGGCGGCAAAAGAGAATGGTTGTGCCGAGCCACCAGCACTATGTTGTAACATGGTGGGCACACCCAAGCTACCCAAATCACGTGCGGAATCAGGTGTCGTCATCATCCGTGCTGTGGCCGTGATGCCAGCGTCATTGATAAGCGTGATGTCCTCACCCAGAGAGACCGATGTCCTGGTATCGCTGACCGCAACCTCCCCTTGTGGACGAATGGTTGTGATACTCACCGCTGTCGTGCGCCAATCGCTATATACCTCAACATCATCGTCAAAACTGATATCACGGTTCGGAATACGGTTGAGCAGGGCAGTCAATGAGTCCATACTCCCGCGCAAATCAAAGTTTTTGGTATTCTCCTCGCGGTATTGAACCGGCAGTTTCTTTTCTGCCAGATTTGCTGCATTAAATTCCACCGTGCTGACAATCATCTTCATTAAATCGTGATTGGTTGTCACGGTATCAGGTAGGTTATCGGGAATACTCACCGTCATTGCACGACCGTCGAACAGCTCAACGTCGGCATTTGGTGGCAGTTCGATGGTGCTGGACATGCCTCGTGGTGCCAGCGGTGTAATTGCATAGGAGGATTGAAGATTGACCAGAGCGGCGTACAGCGTATCCTCCGTATTGTTATGAAGTGTCACTTTCATTTTGGGGGCCTGTAATTTTCGTCGATACGTTTTGTAGAAGAGTTCAACCTCGCTGATGTCATCCAGCTTTTCTTCCTTTTTATTGGGGTCCACCCGCGTAATCGTCATTGTGACAGCGTCGGCATTGAGTTCTGTATCCGGATTATTGAGCTCATAAATCTTCATCCAGCGCGCCATCTGCTCAAGTTGTTGCACGGCAACATCAGCCGCCATCTCTTCGTCATACGGTGTATCGACAAAGAGAGACATGCTATCTTGGGCGCGACGGATACGGTAGACCTCTTCCTCTGCCACGGCGGTCAGTCGCAACTCGGCTTGATCTGCCTCCTCTACGGTTTTGGCGACACGGATAAACGCAGATGGAGCCTGCGTTTCATAGGTTTCGTTGATCGCCTTTTCAATCGCCCCCAGTCGATCCTCATCCCCGTCCAAGCGCACAATCACACGCGGTAAGGGGGAAGAAATGACCAATGCTTTATAGGTATCGGATTGGCTCAACGACGCTAACGATTGCCCTTTTGCGGCAGGATGCGGTGTTAAGGCTTCATCGACAATGCTCTCGGTCGCCAGCGTTTCGATCACAGCCGTGACACCCAATGCATTCGTGAGCTCAAGCGTTGTGTCATCCTTGGCAAAGATCACCAGTTGGGTCGTGTCGTTCTCATCCACAACGGGTGCAATGCCATGAATCGTCCCACCATCAATGACAAAGCCCTCCTGATCGTTATCGTAATAGACGCCGTAGGTGCGTGGACGCGGTTGGATAACATCTCCCCCCAAAAAGCGTTGATCCAAATTCACGTCTTGCGTTTCCAACTGTGGTGTCTGTTCATTCACAGTGAGGCGGACCATCGCCCGTACATGTGTGACCAAATCACGGTAGGTCATATTGGGGTTCGATGTTTTGAGTGCTTCACGGATGTAATAGGAGAAAACGCCCTGTTTGCGTGCTCCGTCCCCCTTGCCCAGACGCTTTTCACGTGCCAACTGCTCTGGGCGGCAAGCAGCCATCAAAATATGCTTGCCATGCGGCGGTGTATACCAACTTTGTTTGACATCGGACCCTGCGGGTGGCTGCTGAATCAGGAATGTCTCCAATGGACGCTCGCTGTTTGCGCCAAGCGTCATACGTACATCCTCTTCCTCTTCAATATCACGCGTCCCCGATCCCGAATGACAGGAATCAAAGATCACCAGGGTGTGGATATCCTTGCCCTCTGAAATTTTCTCAATGAGATAGGCCAATTCCTTATCCGCCAATCCCCAAACCAAGGGATCACTATCTGTATTATAGCTATCATGACAGACCAAAGCCCCATTTTTGCGGTTGGGTTCCACCCCCCAGAACACCTCGGGTGCAGGCTCCTCTGTGCCATGTCCACTATAATAAAAGAAAGCGACATCGCCATCCTCTACCTGGCTTAGATAATTTTCAAAGCCATCAATAATGCCTTGGCGCGTCGCCTCTTGATTGAACAAGACCAGCGGTTCTGCCAATGCCTCTGGTTTGACCCGTGTCTGTAGAAAGCTTTTCATCTCTTCCACATCAGCGATACAGCCACTCAAATTGGAAACCCGTCTCGCTGCGTACTCATTGATCCCGACCAACATCGCATAAACAGTCATATCAAATGTATCCTCCTATAAGTTCAAATGTGCCTTCGTACCTTGCCAACTAAACTTGGCTATTTGTGCTTTTGTGGAATATTCGGAACACCGCATGGTGATGCCAAGCCTATACTAAACAACTTCCAGATAAGGATGTCTCGTTCCCTTTTTGCGGCTCGTTGATTCCGACTTTGTTTGTTAATTGATAAAAATAAGGTGAATCCACAAAAATAAATAGACATAGAGCAGGTGGGGAACGTCTAGGGATTATTGAGATAGAGAACAAAACCACAATTTATTGGCTGATTTTGTTCATATAAACTATATAGTTATTGACAGTCAAATTCAATCAGGT
>JBCCFC010000022.1:0-24086 GCA_039029935.1 Chloroflexota bacterium | reverse complement strand
CGGGCGTTCCCGTAAGCTTGGTATCGACTGTGATGGCTCTATGACTCCAAAGCGAGTATCCCGTGACAAGTTTTCTGCATACCTCGAACAGGACAGGATAAATGACGTTTTCACAGCGCGATGCGTCCGACCCAAAGATATCAAAATTGTCATTTCTAAATTTGTAGTCTTCGATAAACTGTTGGGGCGGCTGAACAGGATTCATCTTCAAGAAATCCTGTTCAATATGCCGGATTTGGTATTCGATTTGTACCTCTTCTGCTGAGTTGAAATCGGTAAATGACATTGCCTATCTCCCTTGTAACAACGCCTGTCTGACTTGCTTGCACCATGCGAGTGAATCCTGCTCATCCTCTGGGCTACCCATCATCGGCACGATAATATACCACTCACCAATGCCATGCTGTACCGCCATTTCCCGATGATACGACGAGTCATCAATCAGATAGGCAAAGTCCAATCGCCGCACATCTTTCCACTCAACAGGCTGTTCGTCCCAAGAATAGGTTTCGGCAAAATATGACCCCAATCTAAAGGACAGCACCTTGTCCACATAACTGCGTGTGCTGACAGACCAGAGACAGAGTGTGTAGTGTGGGGCGAGGTCATCCAATAGAGGCCGTGCGCCCGTGCGAATGTGAAAGCCTATGATTCGGTCACTATCCAGCTTGGGGATGCCGAGGGTTTCATCGAGGTCAAAAGCGATACGTGGTTTTTCCATAGCTATGTACTCATCTCGTTTGATTATTCAGCTTGTGTTTGGCGTTGTTGATACGACGTTTTTCGACCATGTGCAATAATCACAGGTTCTTCTTTTGCTTCAATCATCGTAAACCCCGCCATTTCCATCATTTCCATCACTTCATCATATGTCCAATAGCGAGTTGGGTCCATACGCTCGGCAAATGATTTGGCGGCAATCAGCCCTTTGCTAAAGAGACCCATATCCTCGGAGTGGTTGATGCGGTCGGTGATCATCTCACGAAGAGACCAGTTCGCATAGTCAGGCTTGGGGACATGCAGTAGGTAGAGTGTGCCACCATCCACCAAGACACGGTGTAACTCTTGCAGGGTGAAGCGCGGGTCTGCGGTTGCCTGTAGTACGCTAATGTTGATGACATGTTCAAAGGAGCCATCCTCAAAGGGCAGTGGTTCATCCAGACTCATTTGGTAGAATAAAAGCTGATCCTCCAAGGCCAGCGGCATCTTTTGCTTGGCATGATGCAACATGCCCTGGGCGTAGTCGATGCCCACCACGTCAAACCCCGCGTCAGCGAGTGCCAGCGCATGTTCGCCCGTGCCGCAGCCAGCATCCAGCACACAATCGGTACTGCTCATGCGTTGCCCTTGAATCGCATAGACAATATCCTCGATCTGTTTCTCTCGCCAAGGAGGTTCATGTTTTGACCAGACAAAGCGTCCATAGAGATGCCAGAATAGGCGTCCTAATCTTGTTTTCATAGTACCTCAACTAAAGACGCTCTAAGAAATGCCGTCATTTTTCCCATTTTCCGACCTCAGTACCCTGTAAACTAAGTTTTTGAGTATTGTCATTCCTGCGAAGGCAGGAATCCACTCTAGCACAACGCTAGATTCCTGCGAAGGCAGGAATGACGAAAACACGCAATTATTTAGTTGACAAGGTACTCAGATTGTTTTGCAAACTCTTTGTGAATGACCACTGTTTCGGCAATAAAATCGTGAAGCGCACGTTTTCGTTTACTCAGCAACATAACAACTACTTAACAAAAATACCGCAACGGATTTGAGTCACGTATGGTCTTGAATCTATTGCGGTATTATTTAGGAACTATTTTCCTGATTGCAACATGAAATAGACCATTTATACACTTTCCATACAGCTATACATGTCAGCACCATGACCCTGACTGTCAGTATCGTGACCTTCGTGATCTTCGCCGTCAGCATCGCCTTCGCTGCCGTGATCATGTCCGTCGTGGCTTTCACCATCGCCATCCGCATCATGATCGTGACTACCGTGACCGTCGTCATCCTTGGTTTCATCATCGTGATCGTGACCGCCATCAGTGTCGTGGCCGTCACCTTCGCCATCATGATCGTGACTCATTTCGCCGTCACCTTCACCATCACTGCCGTGAGCCATGACCATACCACTGGGTGGGACAACGGTTCCCGACACATTGACTGCGCCCGCATTCTCAAATTGCAGTACAAACTCGATGTCCGTGCCTGCCTCTAGTGGGCCTTCCTTGTTGATACACATGATATGCAGACCGCCCTGCTTGAGTTCGACGATTTCACCCGCTGGAATGGGTAGACCATCCTCAACTTGGCGCATGATCATCACGTCGTTTTCCATGAACATATTATGGATTTCAACCACGCCACAGCCGGGGATTTCACCACCCAACAACATATCATCGGTGTCTGTACCGTTCATGATAAATAGCCAAACTGAGCCAGTGCTGGAGGGCAGTGTCATGTTGGCGCGCACATTGGCAATAGTCAACGCACCCTCGACTATCTCCGGCATAGTCATGCCATCCATACTGTCATCATCCATCGCCATGTCACTGTGATCCATCTCACCTTCTGCCATATCGCCCATTTCACCATCAGTCATGCCACCGCCCATCTGAATTGGCGCGCAGGCTGCCATCAATAGCATTGCCACCAGCAATAACCATCGTTTCATGTTTAAAAGCTCCTTGTTCAATTGATGTTTATAGGACAAAGGACAGTATCGCAGGTTGACTACCTGCGTCACAGATAACCAATCTGTGATACTGACTTATACTTACCGATTCAATAACATAGAGTTGCGGATTTAAGGACAGTATCGCAGGTCGACTACCTGCGTCACAGATAATCAATCTGTGATACTGACTTATACTTACCGATTCAATAATATAGAGTTGCAGATTTAAGGACAGTATCGCAGGTTGGCTACCTGCGTCACAGATAACCAATCTGTGATACTGGCTTATACTTACCTACTCTATCCCCTATCCGCGTTTTTCCGTATCTGCGTTTTCCACATACGCACCATATGTGGCCTTCAACTGGTCAATGAGGGCATGGCGGATGTCTCCATGCTCGCCGATAATCACGAGCGCAGATTGATCGAGCGTGTTTGTATCCAGAAATTCAAGCCCGGGGACATCACCCATCAGTAGCGTATCGTTGACGGCAACCACATACATGCGGGTCTGGTCGAGCCAACGCTCGCTCCCTGTTGGGCCAATCAGCCAATTGCCATCACCATCTTGACGTACATTGCCCATCTGCAAGTACCCCGCTGTGCCTTGATTCGCCAACCCCTGCTCTAGCACACGACGCAGCAGGCTACCGTTCATGACCACTGACTGAATGGTCCCGCCATCAGGCATCATCCGGATGACGTCATATTCATTGACCACACCACGAGGCAAGCGTTCATCTACCGTGACCATGCCCGCATGGAAGAGCGACAACTCGACGCGCTCACTCACATTCATCATCGCTGTGTTTATGAGTTTGGTCAGACCGTTTGCTTCGTTCAATATGCTTGCCGCTGTCGCATCCAACGGTTCTGCCAATGTCGCGACAATGTTGTCTGGCTCAAACCCTTGCGCACGGAAATAGTCAAAGGCTAGCTGCTCCCATTTATGAACAACGGCGGCAACACTGGGGTCAACCGCAATGTTGTCCGTGAGTTGTTGGAGACGGGGCTGCACGACCAGCTTGCCCGTGTTGTGGTCAAAGACGAGATGATGGACATAGGCGGAACGGGCATTGGCATCGGCTTTGGCAATCATGGTGCGCCCCTGCCAGACCTGCACATTTTCACGATCATAGCTGCCCAAAATCAGGTCAATGCCGGGGACGTGTGTTGCCAATGCCAAATCGTCTGCCAATGGCAAATGCGTCATGGCAATCAGAATATCGACGCGATCCCGTAGTTGTGCGGCCTGTGCTGCCGCTGCTTCAAATGGGTCTGTGTAGTTGATCTGTTCCACGGTATCGCTATCATCCGTGACGCCAAACAGCCCGATGGTCAACACATGCCCCGTATCGCCTGTCACCGTCAAGATGCCATGCTCAACCGTGCGTGGGAAAGGCTGTCCATCCACACCAAGCGCGTTGGCAACCGCCCATGTCGCCGTTGAACCCTCCAGCAGTTGGGCAAGCGATATTGCATCCAGCATGGATTGCTGGTTGCCAAAGGTGGCATATTCGACACCGACCTCGTTGATCACATCCAGCAGAGGACGGCCACGAAACCCATTGTGCTTGGCACTTGCCGCCCCCAATAGCGTGTCGGACGATGATGCCCCAAAAAGACTGCCCGATAGCATCAAAAAGGTGTTCGGGTTCTTTGCCACCAGTTGATTTTTGAGCGTTGCCAGCCGTGCCAAATCCCCTTCTTGGCCTCCCGACGTCGGCATCATCTCGGAAACATTGCTGACATGGAGCAGCGTAATCTCGGTCTGTGCCACTGGCTTGAGCAAGGCTTCTATCTCCGCAACTATGTCGGTGGTCTCATCAACGGCTTCGGTGACATTGTTAATGGCAAGCATTATGTCACTGGCGGCTACTGCAAGTTGTTCGACATCTGCCGCAACCTCAATGGTTTTGGTATGATGTGGTGTCGCGCTCAAAATTGGCGAAGGGAGGTTTCTTAAGGTCATTAAATAGTTGACCAAATCGGCAATCTCACCTTCATCGAGATGATCAGCATAGTGGTCGGGCATGACACCTGCTTCAAACCCTTCCACAATGTACGAGTTTGGTTCCATGATGGAGAGATAGATATAGTTGGCGGGAATCATCCCGGCTTGTCTTGTCTCGGCAATGGTGGCAATGCCATAAAGCGATGGACCCATCAGTGTTACATCCGGCTCAAGCGAGTGGCAGGTCTTACAGCCACCCATGCCTCCCAGCACAGGTTGCTCAAACAACGCCTGACCCACCTCTGTGTCACCTTCTTCATAGGCACAGAGAGCCTCGGATGGATCGAGATCGCGCGCATCCACAGGCGCAGCGCGTGCAGGGCTAGGCTGAATCGCATCTTCCTGTACAGGTGGCTCACTGGATGTATCATCTGGCAAAACATACGATTCGAGAATTAGATACCCCACCATGAGGACCAACCCTAGTAAGAGTAGCTCGTACCAGATATTTGGGGATGTAAAAAAAACTGAACTGAGTCCTTTTCGCTCCACGCTAATTGTTCTCCCACAGATAGGTCAAATCAGCCAACAGTAGATCGTCATCGGTATCATGCGCATAGGCAACGCGCGCATTCCCCTCTGGATCAATCAGGTAGAACCGAGAGGTATGGTCTACCAGATAGCCTGTATCGACAGACCCTTCCCCCTTTTTATAATAAAGCCCAAAGGGATCGCCCACCGCATCAATCTGCGACTGCTCACCCGTCAACCCCACAAAACTTTCATCAAAATAGCCCATATACGTAGTCATCACCTCGGCTGTGTCCCGTGCTGGGTCCACCGTGACCATCACCACCTGAATCTTCTCTGGATCAATGGGTGAGTCCTCACCCAACTGTGAACGCATCAGTTGCAACGTCGAAAGCGTCATGGGGCAGATGTCGGGACAGAATGTGTAGCCAAAATAGACATAGACATATTTGCCCCGAAAGTCGCTCAAGCGCACCGGACCCGACGTTGATATCAACTCGCCATCAGGCACAGGATGGGGGGCGGATAACTCTACCCCTGCAAACGTATGTGGTGGGGTTGGTGTCGGTGTTGGCTCCGGGGACGAACAGGCGATTAAGAGCAATACAAATAGGTATGGTATGATTTTCTTCATGATATGTATCCTTTTGGCTCATCATTGAGATGCACGTAAACCCTTGTTTGCGCACTCATCTGAGAACGTACACGAACAGACAGACCAGAAAAAAAGGCTGTGTCAGCCCGACCGCCCTTGTCTTCCTGTTCGCATTGATTATCATAATATTCAAATAAGGCCATTCCACAAAATAAAATACCCATTTAAATGCGGAGTTAGTACTCTCTAGTGCGGGTTGTACACGAGAAAGCCGGCATTAGAGAATGCCTATCTCCGCGATCATATGGGTAATTATTTCTGTGGAATAGCCTAAGTAAAACCGAGAATGTTCTTAAACCAAAACGATAAGGGGAAATTGTATACCACAGATACCACTCTGAGTTAAATCTCAATTTTACATCTGATTACTTATTTGGGTCTACCTTTATAATGTAGGTTATGCAAATGGATGTTGTGGTGGTGGCACTGGCACAGCCAAAAATCGCTGTTGTGGAAAATGTGTGGCTTGTTTGCCTGAAAAAAACCTTGTGCGGGCGGCAAAAATCACCCAAGCCCCCAGCAAAAGACAGAGCAGTGTGTAGATGCTGGACAGCACATTGGGGATGGAACGGCTGTCAATGTGGATGACGGGTTCCATCGTTTTCTCCTCAACTGCAACTTGATAGCGTGAGGATGATTGATCCCATGTATGGTATGATAGCTTTGTGCCGATAGCTGGGTGAAGCAGTCGGTTGGGATAGACGTGACTATGTGGACGCACATTGGGGCCGCTATGATAATGTAGACGCGCGATATTGACCGACGCCACATCCGCCACAGGTTCGTTTGGCCCCAGAGAGACTGGCTCATCAAAAATCAAATGTGGCTGTGTATGTGGATGCCCCGGATGGCCTGCTGCCCCCCAACAGACAAAGGGCAGGACAAACGCAAACAGCCCTGCATAAAACCAGAGCAGCAAGCGTTGCCAGTGGTGGACTTGTTTCTGGCTGGTATGATGTGGACGTATTCCAGATCGTAATCTCACCATGCGGGTACTTTAACACAGGCATGTATTGACTGCCAAATGAGATGTTGTTTAAATGCAAAAGCACAAAATCAGTCACGAGACATGGCAAGTTCTGGCTGAAAGCTGACGGCTGACCAGCTAAGGAATGGCGATTAAATAACGTACCCATTTGAATCAGAGCCGCACGGGGCGTGCTCACTGAACTTGTGTAATTTAAATAATCGCTATTCCTAAATGCTTTTGTCGTTCCCGCTGACAGGCTGATGGCTGGCAAGCTAAAAGCTTTTTAAAATTCAAGGAGAAAATCATGATTACCGCTGTAGAACAGCATGTCCTCAACCAGATTGATGATGACCAACTGATTGCGTGGGTGCAGGAACTGACACGCATTCCCAGTGTGTGGCGACCGCAGACAGGCGAAGGCGAAGAGGCGGCGGCGCGCTGGGTAGCGACACGCTGTCAGGAGATGGGGCTGGAGACAACAGTGGAGATGGTGCGCCCGGGGCGTCCCAATGTGATTGCGATTTATGGTGATGATGCTCCAGATAACCAGAGCAGACCAACGCTCATGTTTGAAGGCCACACCGATGTTGTCACCGAGGGCGACCCTGATGCGTGGACCGACCCACCCTTTAGTGCCACCATCCGTGACGGGCGCATCTATGGGCGTGGGGCCAACGACATGAAGGCGGGCGTCGTCTGTGCGTTGGCGGCAACCAAGGCCATTGTGGAGAGCGGTGTGCAACTCAACGGCAACATTCTGCTTGGCATTGTCTGTGATGAAGAGGGCGAGATGTTGGGCATCAAGCATTTTGTCGATCAGGGCTGGGCCGACCGTGTGGATGCGGCCATTGTCTGCGAGCCAGAGGAGAATCATCTCTGTATTGCCCAGAAGGGTGTGATGTGGATTCGTGTAGTCATACATGGTGAAATGGCACATGGAGCCATGCCGCTGACGGGTGTCAACAGTGCCTATCCAATGGCACACTTTCTCACGCTGGTGCAGACACTAGAGACACGAGAGATTGCCAACCACGGGCGGCATGACTTTCTCGGCCAGCCCAGCATCACACCCAACATTTTGCGTTCACCCATTGTCGGCGAGCCGCAGAACAATGTCATGCCTAGTGCTACCGAAACTGTCCTCGACTGCCGCCTCATTCCGGGACAGGATGCCGATGCACTGGCACATCAAATCGAGCAGATGTTGATCGCCGTCACTGCCATTGACAAGCGGCTGCACTACACGATGGACGTGCTGGAAGTGCGCCACCCCACACAAACCGAGCGTGACCATCCCGTCGTCACCACGCTGGCCTCAGCCTACACCGACCTCGCCGCTGCCGAACCCATCTACGGCGGTGTCCCCGGCTCCACCGACGGCACCATCCTCAACGCGAGCAAAGGCATCCCCATCGTCACCTGTGGCCCGGGCGACATCCACATCCCCCATCATATTGATGAGTGGGTGAGCATTGACGAGATCAAGGTGGCGGTGCGCATGTATGTGTTGGCCGCGATGCGCTATTTGGGTGTAACGTAGCGCGGACATCCTGTCCGTAACGGGCTGTGTGATTGTGTTACTTGATGACCTGCTTGCGTCATCCCCCGTTACTCACGCATCCTTTCACGCACGACCTCTAATCTCTTCCATGTACCCAATGTTTCTGGGTGGTCTGACCCTAAAAGCTTCTCATGGATAGTCAATGATTTTGCTATACATGACGCCGATTCACCATACTCACCCATGTAGAAGAATAGCATCCCAAGGTTGTTGAGACTTCGTGCAGTATCTGAATGACTCTCTCCTAGTACCTCAAGCCGGGTTGCCAACGCCTGCTCGAAATAGACTTTCGCTCTCTCATACTCGCCCATTTCTTGATACAAAAAGCCAAGATTGTTGCGGCTGAGTGCGGTATCGGGATGCTTCTCTCCTAGTGCCTCAAGTTGGATTGTCAACGCCTGCTCATAATCGGATTTTGCACGTTCGTACTCACCCTTTGTTTTCTTCAAAAAGCCAAGATTGTTGAAGCTTTGTGCGGTATTGGGATGTTTCTCGCCTAGCACCTCAAGCCGGATTGCCAACGCCTGCTCGCAATAGGATTTCGCTACCTCATACTCTCCCATTGCTTGATAAACCCCACCAAGACTGGTGAGGCTTTGCGCGGTATCGGGATGTTTCCCGCCTAGCACCTCAAGCCGGATCGCCAATGCTTGCTCAAAACAGGCTTTTGCTCCCTTACACTCACCCATTGCTCTCTTCACTTCGCCAAGATTGTTGAGGCTTTGTGCGGTATCGGGGTGCTTCTCTCCTAGCACCTCTCGCCAAATTGCCAACGCCTGCTTATAGTAAGCTTTCGCCCTCTCATACTCGCCCTTTGCTTGATACAAAAAGCCAAGATTGTTGAGGCTGAGTGCAGTATCGGGATGCTTCTCCCCCACTACCTCTCTCCAGACTGCCAACGCCTGCTCATAATAGGCTTTCGCTTCCTCGTACTCGCCCTTTGCTTGATACAAAAAGCCAAGATTGTTGAGGCTCGCTGCGGTATGGGGATGCTTCTCCCCCAGCACCTCCTCATTAATTGCCAACGCCTGCTCTGCATACAAGAAAGCTTCATGTGATGTGCCAATGCCGTGCAAATGGTAGTGTAAACTATTGCACAAATGTGCAGCTTGCTCATCACAACGGCGCAAGGCTTGAGCGGTCGCATGACGTAGATGGGGTTGCCACGCTAACAGCTCACGAGGGAATCCAGCATCATTAATTCCCCCTGCCTCCCAAATAAGTGTCTGCTCCACATCATCCCGTGCCTGCGTCTGCATCTCACTCTCACGCTGGACCCCAAGCCCAAAGTGCATGACCAAGCGGTGGATGAGCAACGCACCATCATCGCCCGCATCAAGCAAGCCGAGGCTGGTGAGGCGGCGAATGGCTTGGCTTTGTTGAGACGTTGATGGCGGTTCGTTGAGCGAGTGCATCAAGGTCGCCAACAAAAGTATGCGCGGAATCGGTTCGTTGGGCGCAAAGCGCGCTGCCCGCAAAAAGAGCCTATGGGCCAAGCTGTCAATCTCATTGCTGGGGTCCAAGCGTTGAAAGCTGAGGTCAAAGGTACGCTTGACATGCAAATCATGCGCGGTCGGTGTGTAGATATCCTCCCCCTCAAAGGCAGCTTCCTGCATGGATTCATGGTCAAGGACCGCTTGCCGACGCAGGTCCACCAGATACGCTTGAGGCGTGATGTCATGCTCATAGGTTGCCAGATAGCTCCCCACCAAGTGTAGGGCTAGGGGGAGGTCGCCCAATTCTTGGGCGATGGCATCGAGGGTGTGGAAGGGATCAGAAGTCGAACTTTTAGCAAAAGTTCGACTTCTTGTCTGCTCACACAAATCTGGCCGAAACTTGCACAACAACGCCAAACTCTGCGCCCGTGTCAATGTCGTCAACGGCAACGTCATCATCGCCCGTGCATGGCTCCACTGCTGACGACGGCTTGTGACCAGGACACAACAGCCGCCGCTGGATGGATGCCACTGGTCGAGCAATTTGGGGTCTTCACAGTTATCAAAGATGAGCAGACGTGGCACGGCACTCTGCCACAACGCCAACACGCGCTGTACCTGCGTCGCCAAATCTAACCCCTCATAATCCGCCCCAAGCGTACCCTGCACACCAGCTATCATCTGCATCCCACACAACGCCACCTCACTTACCACCGAAGCCGGGTCCGCCATGCTCACCCAATAGACGCCGCCCAGAAAATACTGCCCATAACGATGCCCAAACTCCACCGCCAACTGCGTCTTGCCAATGCCACCAACGCCTGTGGCTGCCGCCATCTGCCGAATCAAAGCCGTTTTGTGTGTCGGTGGCTTGCTGGCATCCCCCGCAGATGTGTCCTCGCCAGTAGCATCCCCCTTGAACAGGCGGGCAAGGTTCCGCAGCTCCTCTTCACGCCCCACAAAATGCGCATTGGCCGACAGTGGTAGCCGTGACCCCGCTGGCAACGTGGAGACGGGCGGCACGACATCATGTGGCATCTCGGCAAGATGTGCCAGTGCCTTGTCCAATTGCGCCGGGTCAACTGTGCGCGCTGGAATCCCCTGATAGGTGATCTGCGTGATATGCTTGCCAATGGCGGCATTTTGACTGTGACTCAGATCACCCACCTGAATCATATCACCCTGAACCGTGCCAGATGGCTGAGATGGGTGTGATGTACTCGCCACCGCACGCAGATGCCCGCCCTGCGTTACAAACTGCTGATAGGCATCGCAGGCTGTTTTGAGTGCTGGGTGATCGGCGTACTCATACAAGGCCACGTCAAAGAGCAGAATATCGACGCGCTCGACGGCAACGGCCTCGGCAAGGATGGCGTGCCATGTGTTGATAGCGCGCGTATCAAACGCAAGACGATGCACATCCAGTCCCGTATCACGGGCGACGCGCCGTGCATCGGTTTGATCAATATAGATACTGGCGAGTATGTCGCGCAGTTGGCGAAAGATGATTTGGTCATTCATGGTGATTTTCTCGTTTTTGTATTTGCGCTGCGTATCAATCGTGGTTAATCGAACGGTCTTGTCAAGACCGTTATTTACCCATTTAATTCATGCATTTCCATCAACCCGAGCTTCGCTGGCTCAATATCGCTACTTTCCCAACACGTCTCGCACCATCCCATCTCTATACGCCGCTTCAACAATCTCCAACACTATTTTCTTCAGCTTCCTCTGGCGGCTCCCACCGATGATAGATATTGGATTCCCAAACGGGCTTGTCATGGGTGTGATAGACATGGAGCAAAAAACGGTCTATTTGGGTACGGTGGTGGCGAAAATTTCGATAGGCAGAGAACGCCATAAAAAGGAAGATAACCAAAACCCAAGGGATAAACATAAACCAAACCAATGGAATCAGCATGGCTAACATCCCTGAAACAGGTGCGCGGTATTGAATGGTCTTAGGGGAAGCCTGTAGGTCAATATATCCTACATAAGGCATTCCTCTGGCCTTATAAGGGTATGGTGCCATCACTAAAACTTCATCTTTGTGTTTAAGAATAGGGCTACCGGGGAATCTTTTTCCCAGTATCGGTGCGCTCCCACCGACCTCAAATAATGTAACCAGCTCGCTGCCAGTGTCAAAACTTGCTAAAAATTTGTGTACATCCGGTAATAGCGGTTCTTCAGATACAGCAATTCCTCGGTTTAATGGACCTGTCTTGGCCCGAATCAACCCCGGTGTAAGTATCACCCATAGAAATACGCTACCTATAAAGAGAATGAGTACAAGACGAATGTCAAGCCAATCCATCGCTGCCTCCCATCGGATTAGAGTGTGTAACGACCATGCCAAATTGAATATGACTATTGTAATTGATTGATACGTGGAATAAAAAACAGCGGATAGATCAGCAAAAATAAGTTGGGTATCCACCACGTTGGGTCAAAATCCAGGCGGATGACCCAGAAGGCGATGGCCTGTAGCCCAGAGCAGAAGGTGAGCACAAGCGAGATAAGGGCCAACTGTCGCCACTGCTCATTGCCTTTTTGATAGAAATAGACGCTTGTCAGCCCTGTGGCCGAAATAAACAGATCAAGGGGTAGGAATGACCAGTTCCACGCCACCAATATGGGATTCGTATAGTCGTGAAACAGATACTCAGCGGGGATGAGTTTGAAATAGGTAATCAGTCAGTAGAGAATAAAGCCGATGTCTACAAACAGAAAGAATGGCTTGAGTGTTTTCATAGGTTGGTGTCCTTTGCAAGTTGTCCATCATCCATCTTGTTGTATAATCAGACAAAAATTTATCATCAACGATCATGGAGTATAAAACAATGCAGTCAAATTATATCATAAATAAACGGTTCGAATCTACACTTTTGAGAAGGGGTGACAAAAACCTTGGTTTGCCAAATAAAGCACATCCCCTTCCTAGAATATCTTCATGTATGGCGATACGCCACGGAGGATGTAAATCATTCGGGCTGTCGTCTGGCGTTCAGGTAGGCGTTCAGGTAGGCAACCTGAGATACTTTCACGGCAGATCGATGTCCCTCTCTATATGGACTAGCCTCCTGATTGTCAGCCTGTGCATGACAGGCTGCTCATTCTGGGGAGGTGGCAATGAAGACACCTTCACCCGTGAACCCATCACCATTCCACCGTTGACCACACAGGCTATCACAAGCGTTGACCTGCTGGGCATGGCCTCTTTTGACACGGACTACACCTTTGCCGATACACCCGTCGGTGGCCTCTCTGCATTGACCTATGATGCGGCCAACGATGTCTATTATACGCTTTCTGATGACCGTAGTCAGCGCGCCGCCGCACGGTTCTATCAATTGACGATTGATATAGGCGATGGCATGTTTAGCGATGGTGATGTTGTTTTTACCGGGGTAATCACGTTACTGGATGAGGAGGGCGAAGCCTATGGTCGTAACTCAGTGGACCCAGAGGGCATCGCGCTATCCACCAACAATACCGTGTTTGTATCATCGGAAGGCGACGCTGATGCACGGACACCGATACCGCCCTTTGTGCATGAATACGCGTTGGACGGTCGCTTCCTGCGCGCATTGCCCCTCCCCGACAAGTATCTGCCCAATCGTGAGAATACTGTCGGCGTGCGCTACAACCGTGCCTTTGAAAATCTGACACGCTCACCCAATGGACAGACGCTCACCGTCGCTGTCGAGAATGCCCTGGCGCAGGACGGCCCTGTACCCAGTGTTGAGCAACAGAGCACCGTGCGTGTGTTGCACTATGATTTGGCGACGGGCGAACCTGCCCATGAGGTTGTCTACGTGGTCGATACTGTGCCAGCGGCGTTGGGCGAATTGGATAGCTCACCCACCAAAGGGCTGGTGGAGTTGGCGGCGGTCAACGAGGATGGCGTGATGTTGGCATTAGAACGCACCTTTATCGACGGGCAGGGGAATACGGTTGTCCTCCACGAAACACACACCACAGGCGCGGCAGATGTGCTGGCGGTGGATGCGTTGGGCGAGACGATTGACACACCGATGGCGGCGACGCAACTGGTCGATGTTGGCAGTATGATGCAAGATAGCTTGGGTGTGGTTGTTGATAATGTGGAGGGCATGGCACTGGGTCCCGTCTTGGACGATGGCCGTCAGGTGCTGATATTGGTCAGCGATAATAATTTTAATGACAGTCAGGTGACGCAGTTTATTGCGCTGGGATTGACGATTGAACAATAAATACGGATAGTGACGCCACCGATTGCAAATCGGCGTCTATAACAGGAAACAGGCTGAAAGCCTGTTGTGCAGATAGCATGTTATATTATCTAGCAATAGCACGCTTTTAACGTGCTTCCTCTGTTAGACGCCGATTTGCAATCGGTGGCTTTTCGGATTGAATACAAAAAGGAGAAAACACATGGACACACGAACACCAGTCAAAGCCTTAACCTTTGACCTGTTTGGCACGATTTTAGATTTGGGTGGCAGTCTCACCCCCTACATGGCCGAGTTTCTACAGGCCAAGGGT
Source organism: Chloroflexota bacterium (assembly GCA_039029935.1). Taxonomy (GTDB): domain Bacteria; phylum Chloroflexota; class Anaerolineae; order Caldilineales; family Caldilineaceae. Next base: position 9,775 of record JBCCFC010000022.1, on the reverse strand, counting down.
AGTGATGTGGACCCCGACACCTTTTGGGCACAATGTCGCGCCCGTCAACGGATTGAGCAGTATCAGGACTCGATGACGATGATTGGGCATAGCGGCTATCTGGAGGTGGCGCGCAAAGCCTTTGTCTACTGTCTCAAGCTCAACAACGTCCCCTTCACCGCCGAGGACTCGCACGAGTTTATGCAGGCGTGGCAGTATCTGTCTCCTTTCCCCGAAGTGGTCGCCGCGCTCGAACGACTCAAAACCCGCTATCGGCTGGTGATCCTCTCCAATGGTGAGCCAGATTTCTTGGCCCACCTTGCCCAGAACCGCGTCCAGTGGCCCTTTGATGACATCTTCTCGGTCAACACGGTCGGTTTCTTCAAGCCACATCCATCGGTCTATCGCCGTGCCGCCACCTCGATTGGACTGGAGGTCGGCGAATGTCTCATGGTTTCGGCCAACTCATTTGATGTCATGGGGGCGCGGGCGTGTGGCTACCGTGCCGCCTATGTCAACCGCTATACCCTGCCCTATGAGGATTCGGTTTATCAGCCGGATGTGACGGTGACTGATTTCACCGAATTGGCAGAGGCATTGTTATAGACGGATTGAGCGTACGACAGCGGATTTGGGATGGGAACAGATTTTTTGTGTGCAGAGACTAAAAATCCGCTCCCCATCCGGGGTACCCTCTGGGTCCCGTTGTAGTATTCATCCTCACTCATTTGGATGATGGCTAGACATGCATGTATAATAGCCGCTCCCTATCATAGAGTCCAAAAACAGATTGAATAGGAGGATTTTATGTCTATTGCAGTATATTTAGAAGAGCCACTAGCCGTGCGTCTAGAAAAACGCGCAGCCGCATTGCAAATATCTTTAGAGGATTTGGTGCATCGTTTTCTGGATACGCAACTGCAAAATGAACCTGAAAATGTTGAACAAAAACAGCATTATGAACCACTAGAGTCACTCATGCCTGAGTTGGCTGATGACGTATGGGATGAGATTGAGTGGGTTGATGAAGAAGAATGGGACGAGGAATGGGATGAGGAGCCTTGGACAATAGAGGATGCAAAGGCCGCACAGGAAAAATTCATGCTGGAACTTGAGCAAGAGATGGCAGAAATGGAGGGAGAGATTCGACGGGAATATGGCACGGGCATTGACCTTGTACGCAATACCGCTGGTATGATTGATCCAGGTTTGTCTAAGGAAGAAATGATTTACCTCATTGAAAGTCCAGAGTTGAGCCAGCAATCACTCTGGTTAGATAGACATTTGGAGCTTGTGTAATGGCTTCTCGAACTCGAAGAAAAAGCAATCAACCGGATAAACTAGAAAATTTACCCGATAGTAGCATAATCTGTGCGGATGCAAATATTTTGGCCTATTATTTCAACAAAACACCTGATATATCAATAGAATGTGCTGCCTTTGTTAATCGGTGTGCGGAAAAAAAATTAAAATTGTCACAACACTACAGATTGTTGCCGATGCGATCCATCGTTCAATGATTGTAGAAGCGCAAAAATCGCTCAGGCTTGATAGTGCAGATTTGGCAAGCTATCTCAAAAATCATCCGCAGATTGTGCGTCAACTCAAATACAATCTGCGGATACCGAGTCTTTTGAGCGACTTGAATGTCGATATTCGGCCTTTAACGCACGTTCATCACCATGTCGCCAAAAGATTTCGTCAGCAATATGGTGTCATGTCGAATGATAGTTTGATTCTTGGGTTTATGGCAACAGAGAAAATCCAATCTCTGGCGACCAACGACCGCGACTTTCGCCGTGTTAGAGAAATCGTCGTCTGGGAACCTTAACTAGGCAAAACCGTAAAAGTCACACATGGATAGAGGTCATCGCCTGCAAAGTCGGTGACCTCTATTTGCGTTCGCAAACATCATACTCTCATAATTAGTTGGGGAAAATGGCTTATCTATCGGTTTATATAGATAAATGTTGATGCACATGAATCGATTAAACCAAGGAGCCAAATCATGCCATTCACCAAAACGTTGATACGCATCGCGCTTGTCGTCAGCCTACTATCCCCCAGCATTTTGTATACAGACCGGGCAAGCCTTGCCCAACCCAGCTTTGACTGTGCCACCGTGAGCGAAATTCCGCAGCCTGAATGTCAGGCTTTAGTGGCACTTTATGAAAGTACAGACGGTTCACGGTGGACACACAAAACAGGGTGGTTACTGAGTACAACGCCCTGTTCTTGGTATGGTGTCGCTTGTCGCAATAATTCTGTCACCAAGCTCAATTTAAGCCAAAACAGACTAATCGGAGTATTGCCGCCTGAAATCGAGTATCTGGAGATGTTGAGCTATCTTTATCTACAGCGCAACCGAATCAATGAACTGCCACCTGAAATCGGGGAACTCTCCGAACTACACGTATTGAATTTACATGACAACAAGCTAGACGGGCTACCATCCGCAATTGGACGCCTCCTCAGTTTGCATACCCTTGATTTGGGGAACAATCGTTTACAGACTCTTCCAAGTGAAATTCGTGATCTCTCGAATTTGCAGTCGTTAGACTTGTCACATAATCAGTTTGGTCATATGCCAACAGAAATCACAGAATTATCTGATTTAGAAGAACTCTCGTTATCATACAATGATTTACGTACACTTCCATCTGAAATCAGCCGTCTCGAAAATTTGGAAGAGCTGGATGTTTCACATAACCAGCTACATGAATTACCACCTGAAATTGAATCTCTTACAGAGATGAACTGGCTTTGGCTTGCTCATAATGAGTTGACCCAATTACCGCTAGAACTGGTCAAGCTATCAGAAATCATTATTCTGGATGTGGGTCATAATCATATCATTTTCACCAGCGGTCAGGTATGGGCCTATCTAAATAAACATGATTCCGATTGGGCGATAACACAAAAGCCCCCATCACTACAGACAGTAGAGCCTATGCCAGCACAGCCAATTGTAACACCTACGCCATCATTACCTCCTATTATAGATTGTAATGCCATTGATGAAATTCCACTCATTGAATGTCAAGCATTAAAGGCGATCTATGAGAATATGGATGCCTCCAATGCGGTTGGAGTGGTCAATTGGTTCACAACGCTTTTCCCTTGTAGTTGGGTTGGTGTCACCTGCCAAAATGGTCATGTGACAAAATTGATTTTGGGTAATGAACATCAGGGATATGGTCTACAAGGTATGTTGCCCGCCCAGATTGGGGACTTGATTCATCTAACGGAGCTGGACCTTCGTTCAAACCAGATTACAGGTATCCCACCTGAAATAGGCAATCTTTCCCAGTTGACTACATTGCGACTTGATAACAATAATACAGTCAGGGCTTCATCCCAAACGACATCCCCAGCCATTGCTATTCCTGATGAACTTGGTGAACTAACCTCACTCGAAAAATTAAGCCTGAGTGATGTTGGGTTAACCAACCTACCGTCATCAATCATCTCGCTTACCAGTTTAGTAGAGCTAGACCTAAGTTATAATGAATTGACGACTTTGCCCGATGCATTCGGAAATCTTGATAGTTTGGCAGAATTGTCTCTGGAATCGAACCAACTAATTACTATGCCCCAACAACTTAATGATCTTGACAATCTTAGAATACTTTCTATTCGAGACAACAAATTTAATGTGGAGCTGACGTGGGACTTGTTAAAATCATTGGATTTGTCGGAGCCTTACTTGAGTGCAATTCCAGACGAAATTGACGAATTGACAAAACTTGACAAGCTCGAACTTGAGCATAACCTATGGAATACTTTGCCATCTACAATTGTCAATCTAACAATTCTAACGGAACTTGATATTAGTAGCAATCAACTCATAACGGTTCCAAGCGAAATAACATATATAGATGTTTTCAAATTAGAATATGAACAGATTTTAACAGGGTCACTTACACCACATACATTCTCTTGTGACGATTCAGCACCAATGGACATTCCCAAGCGTGAGTGTGAGGCATTGGTTGCAATCTATAGAAGCACAGATGGTAACGATTGGACAGATAATACAGGGTGGCTAACAACAGGGAACCTCTGTAGTTGGATAGGTGTGAAGTGTGATGGTGACAATGTGGTAAAGCTTGAGCTTGAGAGCAACAATCTAGACGGAGAACTTCCTCCAGAAATTAAAAATTTAGGTGAGCTAAGATATCTCCGTCTGAATGATAATCAAATCGATTCTATTCCTCCTGAAATAGGAAAGCTGACCAAATTAGAAACACTTTATATTTCAGATAACAAATTGACAGTCATACCACCTGAAATAGGGAAACTGGTCAAATTAGAAACACTGCATTTTAGTAGTAACCAGTTGATGAATATCCCAAGAGAGATCAAGAAGCTCAAAACATTAGAAAAGCTATATCTTAACAATAACAAGATAAGCGAAATCCCGTCCGAAATTGGTTATCTAACTAACCTCAACAAGTTGTCACTCATATCGAATCAACTACGAAGTATTCCCTCGGAAATCAATACCTTGAACAATTTACAAGTTTTATCATTGACAGGAAACCAGTTGACAACTCTGCCGGATGAAATCGAGGGTCTGTCTAACTTAGAACAACTCTCGCTAGGACAGAATCAACTGAGACGATTGCCCGAGGATGTCGGTGATTTGTTTAAGTTAGAAAATATGGGTCTTAAAAATAATTTGCTGACGCAATTACCAAGCAGTATTATGAACCTCTCGCTAGAGAGTTTAACAATTGACTATAATCGACTAACAATTACAGATGAGAACTTGAGAGCTTACTTAGACAAGTTGGCTGTAGATTGGAAACAGACCCAAACTGTTGCACCAACAAATCTGCATGTGACCGCGTCTTCCCAAGACAGTATTACAGTTGAGTGGACGCTTATCGATTATCAGGAAGGTGAGGGTCATTATAGAGTCCATACGAAAACTGATGAACGGATGATTAAGGAGGAGCAGACAGAAGATAAAACGCAAAACAGTTACACCATTTCTGGACTTTCGCCCGGCGTTACATATGAGATTTCCGTTTTGACTTACTCTGAATCGAGCAATGACCAGCACAATGATTTATGGAGTAACCCTAGTAACACGATTACGGCAACAACGGCATCGCTAGATGCTCAAGAGGAGAATGATGTATGTAATAAAGCCTCATCTCTCACTGTTGATAGTCTCGCCCAAGAGCATTCATTTCATGCAGCCAATGATATCGATTGGATTGTTTTTAAAACGTCTGGGATTGGTGATTACAGGGTTTCCATGAAAATTCTGAACGATTCCCTTGTCGAAATCGACCCAGAATATGGTATGACGTGTGAGATGCTTTCGGTAGGAGCCAGCAGTACTCAATCGCTTCCGGGAACAAGGTTTGATATACCTGTGAAAGAACCCACTGAACAGCAAGTCTATCTTAAACTCAGACCGAAAAATGGGGGGGTATTTGAAAACCCTGTCCGTTACCATGTTTCCGTACAGAAAATAGATAATCGATCATCGGTTGTCTCTTCGACAATGCATGGACAATCTCCGAGTACAATTCCCATTATGTCACCCCACAATATTTTCCTGCCCATCATCAGCCATTAGTCAGTCAATCTATCAACTGGTATATCATCTAGAGCCGCGTTTTGGGATAGTGACGTTTTCTGCATATAGAAACGCCATTATCCCAAAACGCGGATTTTTTATTGCAGAGGAAGTATAAAATCAGTATAACAGATTGGCTATCTGTTGTCAGTCCGCAGATAACGAATCTGCGATACTATTTTATTCACACAACCATAAAACGTCTCTTGTCCCATTTCTCCGCGTTCATCCGCGCTTGTCCGCGTTTGTCCGCGTCCTATTTTTTTCCAAATACACCATCATTTCCGTAAGTTTTTGGGGAAATTCTGAAAAATCAAGGTTTATACCTATAGCAACAGAATTAACTGTTTTGTTTTGTATAAAAAAACAATAGATTGAAGAACCATGAATAGGAAATGACCATGAAACAATTGATCACTTCAGGACAGCAATGTCATTTTCAGCATATGCCCACGGATGTATATGCCCTCCTTAAACAAAAATTATGCCAATATGTACGCACATTCCTCCTCATGATGCTGCTCACTGTCGCTTCGCTAGGTGTGCAGAGTCAGGTAGCCCTAGCACAGAGCGATTCGCCAGAGAAGCAACCCTCGGTGGCATCACCCTCATGGGAGTCGTCCTATTTGTCGCGGTCATGGCATCGTTTGCCAGAGGAAGATGTTGACTTCTCATACGCTGATAGCCGCAAAGCAACATTACAGAGTGATAGCCCAGATGACGCCATACAAACGGTGCCAACCCAAACCAACTTTGATTGTACAGCCGACACTGTCACCACATCTCAAACGGAATGCGAAGCACTGGTTGCCATCTATCACAGCACCGATGGCCCCAACTGGCTGATTCAGACCAATTGGTTGGTTGCTGGAATATCTCCTTGTGATTGGTTTGGCGTCATCTGCCATACAAACGGCTATGTCGTTACACTTGACCTTGATAATGAGAACCAAGGCAACCGTTTGGCTGGCCCTCTGCCCGCCGAAATTGGCAACCTTGAATCCTTAGAGCAGTTAAGTCTGAGTGGCAACCAGCTAACAAGCATCCCAGCAGAGATTGGGGCGCTCTCGGAACTGACCAATCTATCGCTTGCCCTCAACGGACTAACCAGTGTTCCAGAAGAATTGGGCAACCTCGCCAATCTGGAAGAACTCTGGCTGTCATCCAACCAATTAAGCGAGATTCCCTTTGATGTCGAAAACCTCACCAACTTGACCACGCTCTCTTTGGCCTCCAACCAGATTGACCGTCTCCCCTTCTCATGGGCAGCCATGACCAAGCTGACTGAACTCCATCTCAACTCAAACCTGTTGACAGAACTGCCAGATGAACTGGGAGACCTGCCGCTCTTAACCATCCTGTGGGCAAACAACAATCAATTAACCGAGTTACCCGCAAATTTTGGGCAGAACTTGCCCAGCTTAATTGACCTTTGGCTGAATGATAACCAACTCGCAACAATCCCTGCAACGTTGGGCGAGCTATCCCGGTTGGAGCAACTGCAACTCTACAACAACCAACTTACGGTATTGCCCGTCGGTCTAGGCAGTCTGAGCGAGCTGAAAACCCTATCAGTTTCCGGCAATGCACTGAGCAGCCTGCCAAGTGACTTGGGTCAACTGCCAAAGCTGACAACACTCTGGCTTTCCAATAATCAGCTTGAATGGCTACCGACTGAGCTAGGCGACTTGGCACAACTTGATAAGCTCTCTGTCTATAGCAATCAGTTGGTGACTGTGCCCAACAGCATTGGCAACCTGACGACACTGACCACGCTTGATTTTGAGCGGAACCAACTGACCGAACTGCCTGCCGAGCTAGAACAACTCGAAAACCTGACATGGGTTGACTTGTCATCCAATCAGCTAACCGAACTCCCTGATATGTTTGGCAATTTCCGTGCGCTCGAAAAGCTATACCTCAACAACAATCGCCTGAGTAGTGTGCCACCAACGTTGGGCAGTATGTCCGAATTAATCGAGCTACGCCTCTATAGCAATCAGCTCACGAACTTGCCCACAACGATTGGTGGATTAGCAAAATTGACGGCTCTCTATCTCTATGAGAATCAATTGACCACTGTGCCGGAGAGCTTGGGCGATCTGACAAAGTTAACCTCGTTGTCGATTCGTGACAACAAATTGACAAGCATTCCTGATACGCTAGTCAATCTCATCGACCTGAGTGAATTACGGCTTGAAAACAATGCGCTGACGGCTGTCCCCCTACAAATCGGCGAACTCATTACATTGACAACGCTGACGCTCTCTGGCAATAACCTGGTCACACTCCCCAATAGCATTGGCAATCTCAGTAAACTCACGGTCTTACATCTCCAAGACAATCAGTTGACAAGCATTCCTGAGTCGATTGGTACATTGACCCGTGTACGCGATTTACCCTTGAATAACAATCAACTCGTGACGCTGCCAGACACGATAGTGGACCTGACACAGTTGCAAAAACTCTATGTCTGGAACAACCAACTACAAGAACTCCCTGCCAACATCGACCAATTGTCCAACCTGCGTGAATTGCGTGTCCAAAACAATCAATTGACCACAATCCCTGACACAGTTGTGAATCTATCGAAATTAAGCGTCCTTCGCCTCGACAACAACCTGCTGGCCCAAGTACCCGATACAATTGATAGCGTGACCACGTTAACAGAACTCTATCTGGGGAGCAATGCCTTAGTAGACGTGCCAACATCGCTTGGTAACTTGACCGGACTGACATTACTACTGTTGACCAGCAATCAGCTAGAAAGTCTGCCCAGTGAGATCGCCCAATTGAGCAATCTTACGCTGTTTGATGTGTCCTATAACAAGCTCACCATTGCAGATGAAACGCTACTGGCTTTTGTCAACACCCACAACCCGCAATGGTCCCTCAGCCAAACCGTGTCACCCAAAGGGATTCAGGCCATCGCACTGACATCATCAGACATTCGCGTTGAATGGGATTTGATTGACTTTCGAGATAAGGATGGGTTCTATCAAATTCGCATTGGTACAGGGAATGACCTCATCGATACCGTGCGCACCATCAACAAGCACCGAGATAGCCATACATTCACAGGGCTTGAAGCGGGAACAACGTATTGGTTTGAGCTCCGTACCTATACACCTGAACATAGCGGCTCAAATGCTGACACGTGGGACGACCAGAAAAATGAGCTTTGGAGTGACTTTACCGATACACTCGTGGAAGCCACGACGCTGGTCCTGCCCGTTTCCAACACCCCAACGCCTTCACCCACCCCAACATCCTCACCAAATCCCACTCCCTCCCCTACCCCGACAGTAGATGACGCACCCGATGAGTGTAGCCAAGCCCAGCCGATTGAGGCGAATGGTGTCGCTCAATCTCATGCGTTTGATAAACATGGTGATGTGGATTGGGTGAAGTTTACGTCTACCGCCGAAGGGGTTTATCGTGTAACAATTGAGATTCCTGATGGTTCCCGTGCAGATATCGATTTGGCCTACTACAAAGATTGCGACGAAGATTCAGCAGGAACATGGAATGAAACTTTTGCGCCTGGCGTTCGACTGGATATAAACACCAAAATAGGACAGAGTTTCTATGTTAGAAGTAAACATACCAATACAGAAACTTTTGGTATTGACGTCGAATATGAGCTATCGGTTCAACAACGCCCAGTTGAATTACCTCTGGGGCCTGTCATTATCTTAGCAGGGCGATATCTAGCTGATGATGTACTCCAAAAAAATATCGATCAAACTGCACAAAATGTGTATGACTTATTTATCAGTAAAGGTATTAACTCTGAGGATATTCTACTTTTGTCAACAAACGAGAATTTACCCGGTCATGATCAAGACGCAACGCTTGAACATTTAGAGACTGCGATTACCTCTTGGGCCAAAAGCAGAGTTTCAGCCGCAATCCCCTTAACGTTATATCTAATTGATCATGGTCTTCGTGACTTAGTTTATATAGATGGCACAATCGATCAAGAACTGACAACGAGAGATTTGAATCGGTGGTTGACAGAGCTAGAGGAGGCTATCCCCGGATTAAAAACGAATATTATCATTGAAGCCTGTTATTCGGGTAGTTTTATTCAGGAACAGAATGGCACAATTAGCAAACCAGGGCGACTCATTATGACATCAACCAATGCGCACTCTGATGCACATGCATCTCAAGAAGGAAGCCAACCTACGATACGTAAGT
>JBCCFC010000021.1:0-24227 GCA_039029935.1 Chloroflexota bacterium | reverse complement strand
CGGGAATTACATAACGTGCGCTCTTACATGACTGGCAAATCGGGTACGAAAGGCTGATTATGCGCAAAAATTTACTAGCCATATCTGCTCACGTTAATTAATCCTCATTTTGCACCCACCTAGATTTCAAAGAGTTTTCAAAGTGATTATGGCTACTCTGTATTAAACGATGGATTTGTTATTTACGCATTCAGCATTTGGCGTATTTGATACGGCAAATGACGATGTTTTTGTGATTTTTTCCTTGATAAAAGGGTTTTTTCCAAAAAAAGGGCGATATTTCGTATACTGTAAAGAATTTTTAATGATAAATAACAAAAAATATAGCTTGGTAAGGTATTAGATATCCTGTTGATGATTGAAGTTCGTTCATCGAGTAATGTGTGATAAAGATGGATAGGATGCAGATGGATAGGACGTGTATAAGCATCTATGCCTCAGTTCAGTCTCGTTTAGGACAGTCTCGTTTAGGACAGTCTTGTTTAGGACAGTCTTGTTTAGGACAGTATAGCAGGTTGGCTACCTGCGTCACAGATAACCAATCTGTGTTACTTTCCTCTTCAAGGACCTGTGAGCAGACAGCATTGTCTGCTCAACGAATATAGAGCAATGATACCAACCCTATGGGCCAACTGAAAAGTATTGATTTTGCAGGGAAGCAAAAATGGAAATTAGCAAAATCAGTGTAAAGAAAATTGCAATAAACCACGCTACTCGCTTATCAAGAGCACGATTCGTCTGTACTTGTTTACTCTTTTGGGCTGCTGCTTCCATAGAGCGTTGCAGATCCGATAAACTAATATCAGAGTTGGATGTCGTTTGGTTCGGCTGTCTACCATTAGTGCTTGATGGATTGCCAGCCCCTATTGTGCTTTGCTGCCCATGTTGTCGCTGGCGATTTTTCTCATTAGATGTCAAATTACCCTCCTGTACGATAGGTGTTTGCTGTTTTTCTTCTACAATAGGTGTAGGCTGTGTCTTATTGTTGATGATTTCCTTAATTGGACGAGCCATAGACTTTCTCGCAGGGCGCGGAATCGGTCCCGGTGCAGCTCCTATAGTTGGCTTGGGTAACGAGTGTATATCGCTATTTGTTGGTTGTGCTGTCTTATTCTGATGTGTTTGGTTTTGATTGGCATAATCTCCAGAATTATGCTTACTATTTTTTAGCACAAAGATAACCTGAGATGGGTCATTATGCCGGCTCAAAAAATGTGCTTCATACAACTTACTGGTGTTTTGCGTATTAAACGTTTGACGCCCCAAATTATAGGCTGTCCGAATATCTGTACCAGTGGTTAAGGCGCGATAGATAGCAACGGCAAAATGTAGATCACTGTCGTTGCCAATGGTTCCTGTGCGCTCTTTGGTTGATGTCCCGATGACACAGTCGACATGTTGCGCAATTGCCTGTGCTTGTGGCTGTGTATAACAGGCGTTCAAAAAGACACATCGAACTTTATGTCTACTTTTCTGCTGTGCAACTTTAAAGATATGGTTGAGTTCTTGTGCCAATATAGGACGGGCATCACCTTTTTGATCTTCGAGTATAATACGTGCAATGCTACTCCCGTGTCCGCTAAAATGCACAATATCCGGCTGCGTTTCCGCCAGCAGTGTTTCTAGGTCACGAATTCGAATGATCAGCTTGGGAATAAATTCCAGTTTTTCCTCAAGAACAATATCTTTTAACCCTTTGTCTATGGCATGGATTTCTTCGCCTAATTTTAAAAGAGACGTATTCAATGGATTTGCTGCGAGCAATAGAACTTTGGTTTTCATATTTGTTTATATTTGATATGTGTGTGTTTTTGCTCATCAATATCAATCATCTAGCAGTGATCCATATTGATGAGTTGGTTGATGTTGAGACTAATTTGGATTCTATAAATACCGAATAGCATATAACACTCTTTGGAAATATGCGAACTAGCAGAAGTATGAATGGACAAGTTGCCAAAATCGCTTTCTTTCCCTAACATACTTAACCACGTTTTACCCCTCTTTGGTTCCACTTGCGTATAATCTTGTGATTCCCGACAGAGGTAGGGTACAATGAACCTACTATGGACAATTCAATATTTAATCGTGGCAGCTTGGTTTTATATAAAAATCAGCCAGCCCGTATTCTACATACAACTGAAAAAAAGATTGAAATAGAAACAATCGGTGGACAATCGTATAACGTTCGTGCAAAAGATATCATGTTGCTGCACCCGGGGCCGATTGATCGCTTGGGTGAACTCACACAACAGACGGGCGAATTGTTGGAAGCATGGGCGCTTTTGGCGGGTGAAGAATCAACCCTATCGGAAGTCGCTGAGTTGGTTTATGATGTGTTCACACCCGCAACAGCATGGGCAACATGGCAACATGTGGAGGATGGTCTCTATTTTAGCGGCACACCAGAAAACATCACAGTACATGACGAAAAAGCGGTTGAAAAAATCAAGACCACACGCGCAGCAAAGGCAGCTGAGGCACAATCGTGGTCTGCCTTTCTCAGCCGCGTCGAATCGGGAACCTATATACAAGAAGATAACCGATATCTACAGGATGTCATTGCATTGGCGCGTGAAGAAAGCGGTATGAGTCGTGTGCTGCGCGCTTTGGGGAGAACGCAAAACAGCCATAATGCACATGATTTGCTGCTGAAGATTGGTGTCTGGGATGAAATGGTGAACCCCTATCCCTACCGCTTTATGGTCAACACCCATGAACCAGCCGATGAAATTGCAGCAGATATCGGTGAACTGCGTGATGAGGTGCGCAAGGACTTGACGCACTTGAACGCATATGCCATTGATGATGCTGGGAGCAAAGACCCCGATGATGCCATTAGTTTGGACAATGGTCGGCTCTGGGTGCATATTGCTGATGTCTCCGCGCTGGTTTCGCCAGACAGCCTTGCGGACAAGGAGGCGCGGGCGCGGACATCCAATCTCTATTTGCCAGAGGGAACCGTTCACATGCTGCCCATCAAAGCCACGCAACTGCTGGGGCTTGGGTTACAAGAGATTTCACCCGCGTTTTCATTTGGTATTGATCTGAATGATAGCGGGGAGATTGAAGATGTCGAAATTGTGCCAAGTTGGGTGCGTGTTACACGGATGAGTTATGACACCGCTGAAGGCGAAGTAGACGGGGAACTCCTTGGGTCACTCTACCAGTTGGCACGCCGTTATGAGAATCGGCGTCTCAATAATGGTGCGATTACAATCAACCTGCCCGAAGTCAAAGTACTCGTGCGTGACAATCGGGTCGAGATCACACCGCTGCCATCGTTACGTAGCCGCGATCTTGTGCGCGAATCCATGCTGGCCGCGGGTGAGGCTGTCGCAAAATTTGCACTGCAACACGACATCCCCGTCCCCTTTAGCACACAGGATGCACCAGACACCGAGCCTGATATGAGTTCGGCAGAAGGGTTGCCCTACTCGTTGAGTGCTATGTTTGCCTTGCGCCGAACGTTACGCGCCAGTGCGCAGAAATCCGTCCCCGGCCCCCATGCAGGTCTGGGTATGCCCATGTATACCCAGGCAACTAGCCCGCTGCGTCGCTATCTGGACTTGGTCATCCATCAACAACTTCGCGCCTTTCTGCGCGGTGAGCCGTTGTTGAATGAACAGAGTATTATCCAACGGGTCGGCACCGCCAGTGCAACCATTGGTGGGCTACGCCAAACCGAGCGTGCATCCACACTCCATTGGAAACTGGTCTACTTGAACCAAAACCCGCATTGGCAAGGTGAAGGCGTTGTTGTTGAAAAGCGAGGCACACGCAATCTTGTGGTCATCCCTGACTTGGCAATGGAAACCAATGTCTATACCAAACAAGATTTGCCACTGGATAGTGTGATTAATCTGAAAGTACGGGATGTAAATTTGCCAGAGCAGGAGGCACATTTTCAAATCCTGTAAAAGGAGCATGGACATCCGTGTCAGGTGATATCACGAATACTAAGGAATGGCAATTTAATAACGTACCATTTGTAGGGGCGATGCCTATTCATTAAGGACAGTATTGCAGGTTGGCTACTTGCGTCACAGATAACCAATCTGTGACACTGATTCCGAATAACAAAAAACGGGCTGGTATGGTCAACACCAGCCCGTTTTCTGTTGACAGACAAAATTTACAAATGGATGACTCTACTCCCTACTGCAAAATCACAGGTAAGTAGTACATATGCGGATTGGGTGTGTTGATGTCATCTTCTGAAATCACCAAACGGTGTTGTGGTGGTTGATTGTCTAACCCGATCCCAATATCATTGACAAGCTCATCCTGATCATAGCTGATGCCCATATAGGTCATCAACGAGTCGATAGGTGTTCCTTGGCTTTCGCCTTCCACAACCACAACTTCAAATGAAATCGTGGCCTGGTCTGACTGAATCACAGACCCTAGTTCAATTTGAAACCCTTGCGTGTCGGGGTGGATAAGTCCCTGCGATGTGGTGATGCTTTCCGGGATCACTTGGGCGCGCTCATTAAAGAGACAGATAAAATTGACTGATGTGGCATGTTCATCCCCCATGTTGGTAATGTGCGCTGTATAGCGGATGCGATCCCCTGTCGAGACACTACCATTGAGGTCTGTATCCAATGACAATTCACTGATGCCTTCCATTGTGAGGATGGCGGGCAGCCCTTGATCGCCGATGGTTTCTGCCTTGGCAACAGATACAAACGGAGTTGCAGAGAAGGGTATAAACGAAAATTGGCATACAATACTCAATGCCAAACTGACACAGACGAGCCGACTGTACGATGTAATCACTGGTTTTCTTTGATTAAAAAAACTGTTTAATGGGCCAAAGAGGTTCATGACTGACACCCTTTCGATTGGAATTGGGCATTGGCCTATGATTGAATGACAATCATAACATACACATATCTCAGACTAGGCATATAGAATAGAGAAGCGATGAGTTGCAGCATTCTGTTTAAAGAATGTCGAGTTGAAACTATATACGATTGGTCGTAAAATATGTTCGTTTTGCTATACGAATGTCTTGACCAATGCAAAGATTTGATAAATAAGCTTTAAAAGAAAATTGGTTACTTGCAAGTTTCTGTCCTTGTCAAATTATATTGCAGGTATATAGAAAAAATCAATTAGTCATTTGTTGTATTTTATACAGATCGTTCATCATCTCGGTCTATGAGTAATGACGTATGGATTCGGTCTGACTTTGTATATTGCGTGGTCTGGTATGTGACTTATTTAGGCTTCGTTCTATGAAAATACCATCAACTGTTTCAATTTTAGATGTCAACATTCATTGTGTAGATTTTGAGCAGACGTTGGCACTCATCGCAGGATGGATTGAAGACGCCCGGCATCGGGGCGCCCTGCATCAGGATGCCGAAAATAGCCCTGGAGAGGTAGCACAAATCTGCACAGTCAATCCCGAATTTATTATGGAGGCACGTCGTAATCCTGGCTTTGCGGCAGTGCTACGAAGAGCATCGTTGTGTGTCGCTGACGGTGTTGGTGTGGTGTGGGCGGCAAGACGACAAGGTGTGCATCTGCGTGAGCGTGTTACTGGCTCCGATGGGATCTATCGTATTGCCGAACGTGCAGCACACCCCCAACACCAATGGCATCTCTATTTGTTGGGTGCAGCACCAGGTGTCGCTGAGGAAGCAGCACAACGGTTATGTCAACAATATGATGGGCTACAAATTGTGGGCGCCTATGGCGGTAACCCAACACCCGATGAATGGCCGGAGATTGCACGGCGACTGCAAGTTGCCCAGCCCGACATGGTTTTGGTGGCCTATGGACATCCCAAACAGGATTTTTGGATTGACCGTTATCGTGCGGAACTGTCAGAACTGTCTATCCACGTTGCAATAGGCGTAGGCGGTGCGTTTGACTTTGTAGCAGGGCGCGTTATCCGCGCCCCCAAGTGGATTCAACGGCTTGGCTTAGAGTGGCTTTATCGTCTTTTGCAGGAACCTTGGCGATGGAGACGGATGATGGCTTTGCCACAATTTGTGTGGTTGGTGCTGACGGATGGTTAGTCATCGCTGAGTCTCTGTTGTTGGTGGTATAGTGGGGCAATCCACTTTCCACTTTCCACTTTCAACTATATCTTCCCCAACGTCTTCATCTCATCGGCCAAGCGCTTTTGGTAGGCGGCATGGGCGTCTTCGTCTACCTTTGCACGGTGCGAGTAGTAGATAAAGCCGAGTGCTTGGCGGGTTCTTGTTTGGCTGCGGTTGCCATCGGCGCGGTGAATGGTCATGCAGTTGTGGATGAGCAGATCGCCGGGGTGGGCGGGGAAGGCGACCTCATCGGCGATATCTTCGGGTGTGCCATAGTCGGTCACCCCCTGCGAGAAGCCCAAGGTCTGTGTCCTTCCATGCGGTCGCATCCCGCGCATATGCGATGCGCGTACATAGCGCACACAGCCATTCTCCTCGTCAACCTCATCTAGGGCCAGCCACATGGTCACAGCCTCTGGTGGCTTGAGCATAAAGTAGTAGCCATCCTGATGCGGAGGGGTAGGCTTGCCAATCAGGGGTGGCTTGTTGAAGTATTGCATATTCTTGCCTACAACTGGGCCATTGAGCAAGACTTCGGCCACATGGGCGAATTTGCTGCCAAACATCAGTTGACGAAAATAGGGGTCATGGGTGAATAGCTGCTGAATTTGTTTCAGAGAGTCATCCTGTCCCTTTTGTTCATAAAAGACCTGTTCGCGCGGCAAGGTAGGTACACGGTCAGCAATAAACTGCTGGAGTGTTGCCTGTAAATCAGCCACTTCTGCTGGTGTCAAAAATCCCTCAAAGGCGACAAACCCATCGCGTTCAAAAGCGGTCACTGCTGCTGTTGGGTCCTGCTGCCACGCCTGTCCATCTAATTTTTCTGGTGCGATACTCTCCATCTCTATCATCTCCTCTATATTTTTATGAGTCACACGGAACTGGCCCCGTTGTCCCCCGAACAATCAACTCAATCGGCATCTGAATACATTTGGGCCTAGAATCGTCTGGTGACACCGCGCAACTATCCCCATCACCAGCCTGTTTTGCGTTAATCTCATCCAATACTAAATTGACCGCCTCCACACCCATTGCGTGAAGCGGTTGGCGGATGGTGGTCAAGTGCCAATATTCTGCCAACTCGTGATCATCATACCCGACCACAGAGAGTTGCTCTGGCACAGCAATGTCTAATTCATTGGCGGCACGCAATACCCCGCTGGCCTGTGTGTCGCTGGCGGCAAAAATGGCAGTGGGTCGATTTGGCGAGCTTAATAAGACCTTGCTGTGTTCGTAGGCCGCCATCCAACTTGATGTGTATGCACCGAGCCAATCTGGTTGTGTTGTGCGATGATAGGTTGGGTTGAATGGGATGTCTGCTTCAGCCAATGCATTACGATACCCTTGATAGCGATGCAAATTAGAGACAAAATTGAGCGGATGCTCCATCGGGTCGCTGACATACCCAATGCGTTGGTGGCCTAGCCTGGTTAGATGTTGCACCGCCTTATAACCGCCCTCGACATCATCAATGATAATACGATTCAGTTGCTCGTGATGCGCATCCAACAACACGGTTGGGATATCGGAGGCTTGAAAGCGGTGTACATGATTATCGTTGGGCGACAACGAAATAATGATGATACCATCAACACGGTTTTGGGTTGACAGTTGCTCAAAGCAAGCGTCCCGTCTCGATTCACTTTCGACAATATGCAACACGAGATCGTACTCGCTCTGTCGCAGCGTGTGTTCAATACCGCGTAACCGCTCAACAAACGCGGGGGATGTCAAAAATGGCGTAACGACGGCAATCGTCAGTGACTTCCCCAGCACAAGCCGCCGCGCACTCTGGCTGGGTGTATAGTTCAACGCTTTGACCGAGGCCAACACCTTTTGACGGGTCTGCTCGCGGACCGACGGGCGATTGTTTAGGACGCGCGAAACAGTCCCGATGCCCACGCCAGCGTGTTGTGCGACATCGGATATGGTGACATTGGACACTGGTTTAACCTTTGACCGCGCCCGCGGTGAGACCTTCTACCAAGCGGCGTTGGAAAATCAGCACCAACACAACCAACGGGATTGTAACGACGATGGCCGCAGCCATGATGTCACCCCAAGGAATCTCAAAATCCTGCTCACCGCTAAAGTTGGCAATGGCGACGGGGGCTGTGCGCGCCTTATCACCGACCGTAAAGGTCAGTGCATAGAGGAACTCGTTCCATGCGTTGATGAATGCCAACAATCCTGTCGTCACCAACCCGGGTGCTGTAAGTGGCAGTAAAATCAGATAAAAGGTCTGAAAGGGCGTTGCCCCATCTACATAGGCAGCCTGCTCCAATTCCATGGGTAGACTGCGGAAAAAGTTGGTCAACACCCAGACGGTGAAGGGCAGTGTAAAGGTCATGTAGGTGAGAATTAAGGCCCAAGGCGTGTTATAGATGCCCAGTGAGCGAACCATTGTGAAGAGCGAACCAAGAATGGCAATCGCGGGGAACATGGTCATAGATAGAATGGTATACATGACGAGTGTTTTACCACGAAAATTGAGCCGTCCCAGTGCATAGGCGCCCAGAGAGCCGATTAACAACGACAAAACGACTGTGATGATCGACACAAAGGCGGAGTTCCATAGCGCACGACGGAAATCCTCATTTTGGAAGACAACCATGTACGAACTAAATGTTGGCCGCTCAGGAATATAGCGTACTGGCGTATTAAACAGGTCACTTGCTGGTGTAAAGGACGAAACAAGTGCCCAGTAAAATGGGAAGAGTGTATAGATGGCAATCAGCAGTACAACCAGCCAAAAAAGAATGCTGACACCAATGTTTCGTTTTGAACCGACCATTGTTTACACCTCCTCATCTCGCATTGCCAATGTCACATAGAGCACCACAAATATACCTATCACGACAAAGATGGCGACGCTGATGGTCGAGCCATACCCCAGCTTTTGAAAATCAACCAAGTTTTTGCGGTTGAGGGTCGCCATTGTGTCTACATTTTTGGTCATAATCCAGAACAATTCGAAGACACGCAGCGCATCCAGCGTACGGAAGATCAGGGCAATCACAATAGGACCTCGAAGTTGTGGGAGTGTAATTGACACGAACTGCCGCCATGCACTAGCCCCATCCACCGCGGATGCCTCATAGAGGTCCTGTGGAATCAACTGAAGACCCGCCAGCAGGAGCAGTGCCATGAACGGTGTTGTTTTCCATACATCTACCGCCACCAATGCCCAGAGTGCCAATTCGGGTGTCGCTGTCCATGCGATCTTTCTCTCCAGAATGGGAATCACACGGAAAAATAGATCGTTGATCACACCAAATACATCGTTATACATCCAATTCCACATCTGTGATGACACCGCAGTGGGAATGGCCCAAGGCACAAGCATGGCTGTGCGCAGCATCCCTCGGCCCGGAAAACGACTGTTGACCACCAGCGCAATGCCTAAACCCAGCACCAGTTCAAGCAGCACAGAGACAAAGCTAAAGCGAACTGTGACCCAGACGGATTCCCACCATTGCGAACTGCCCAGTAATTTGGTGTAATTCTTAAAGCCAACATATTCCCATGCTTTGGCACTGCCCAACTTGGCCTCGAAAAATGTCACATAAATGGTATTTGCTAGGGGATAAAATGCCACACCCACCACCACGATGATGGTTGGCAGTAGAAATAGCCACGCCAAGCGTTCAATGCGCCTTGCATTGGCACTCACTCGCTTCTTTGTAGATTTTGGTAGACTCAATGACTCAGCCGCCATCGGTTTGCCTCCGAAATGTATCGTATTAAGCAATCTAGGTTGGCCCAATGGACCAATCTTCCGTCTCTAAACATCGTTAACCACATAAAAAAACCACAGCGTTCACAGAAATCACAGAAAAAGACACTCTGTGATTTCTGTGAATGCTGTGGTTCACGTAAGTCATTAGGGCTGTCGCCCGACGCTGCCACCTAACGGCTTAAGGCTAATCCACAAAATAAATTACCCATTGAAACGCGGAGTTAGCAATCTCTATTGCGGGTTGTACATGAGAACGCCGGCATTAGGACCCAAAGGGTTCCCCTGCCTAACTCCGCGAGCATGTGGGTAATTTATTTTGTGGAACGGCCTAAGCAGGATGCCTAAGCAACGTTCACGGCAGTGTATGTGTTACGTTACTGCAAAACTTCCTGCAACTGTGATTCAATCGCCTCAACCGCTTCCTGACCACTCTGCGCACCTGTCAACACTTTGTTGACCTCGGTGAAGTAGATGGTAGAAACTTCGTTGTAGCGGTCGCTTGTGACAGTACTTGGGCGTGCAACCGCACCACCATCGAATACGTCATACAGTTGACCAAAGAATGGGTTGGCTTCCAGGACATCATCATCCTGATAGAGGTCGCCGATGGTTGGCAGGTTGCTCCCCAATGTCGCGCGAATCTTTTGTGCATCGTAGCCAGACATACATTTGGCAAATTCAGCTGCTGTCTCGATGTTTTCGCTATATGCGCTTACAGCCATCTGCCATCCACCCAAGGTGTCTGCGTGGCGTGCGCCGTCGCCATCACCCATTGGCAGTGGCACAACCGCAAAGTTACCAGCGATTACGCTATCTTCGGCGTTACCCAAGCTATAGGCATAGGGCCAGTTGCGCATAAAGGCAGCATTGCCCGCTTGCCATACACCACGAGCATCTTCCTCTTGGTATGTGACAACGCCTGGCGGGCTGATGGTATCAACCCAGCTTGCAGCACGGTCAAAGGCAGCAGCAGCCTGTGGGTTGTTGATGCTGATTGTACCATCGGCTTCAACAATCTCGCCACCACCATTGCTTACTTGCCATTCCAACGCATCACAGGTCAAACCCTCATAAGAATTACCCTGCCATGTGAAGCCCCAGAAGTCTGGATTGTCGGCACGTTCGCCTTCTTGAATCGCCGCAGCCATCTCTTCCAACTCACCCCATGTGCTTGGTGGACCCTCATAGCCATACTTTTCAAGCAGATCGGTGCGGTAGTAAAGCAAACCAGCGTCTGTGAACCAAGGAATACCGACGAAGCGACCGTCAACGGTGTTGTTGTTGACGATGCGTGAGAAGTAAGCTGACTTCTCTTCTTCGCTCATGTAGTCATTCATGTCAACCAGATGCTCGGCCAAGATACCAGGCCAGATGACATCCATCTGAATGATGTCGATTTCAGATTCCTGTGCGCCAAAGAACTGCAAGTAAAGTGCAATACGATCTGTCGCGCTTTCTGGTCCCTGGACGATTTCAGCAGCGATGCCAGTGGTTTCAACACACATATCAAATGCCGCTTGATCATGCTCACGGATTGTTGAACCCAACATCAATGTCAATGTAACATCATCACCGCCCTCATCGGCCATTTCTCCGCCACTATCAGCAGAATCACCGCCCGCTGGGGCCGCTGGTGCGGCACAAGCAGCCATAGCCAGAGAAGCAATCAACAGCAAACCGAGTAACATAAATAATTTGCGATTCATGTTTTTCTCCTCGTTTGGATTTAATATAAATTTGGATTTAATATAGACGTATCCCAAATAGTAGAAATTGGAAACGTTTCCAAATTATAAGTCACGCATCAATTTTTGTCAAAAAGGGAAGGTGGCAGGTTGCAAGTTGCAGGCGGCAGGTGTGTGCATTTCTTTAATGTGTGATGAAGGTTGTCTGGAGTTGGTCTGTTGCTTGTTTGATAAACTGGGGTTCGTCCAGTGATGCCCCGATATAGAAAAGATGTCCTGAGCATTGGCAGTCGGATGCGCCAAAGCCGATTATGCACTCTTCGGCCATATCTTCGACCCATGATGCCCACGCACACTCAAGACGTGTATCCTCTGCACGGATGAGTGCGCCTGTTCGTTGTGCGTGGGGGAGCAGATAGTCGATATGCCAGTGTTTTCGTGTGGTCATGACGGTTGCACTTTTCATATGACGCCGGAGACGTGAAGCCAGTCCACCTGCTCCCAGCGCGCTGCCCACATAAGCATAGAACCCCGCGTCAAAATCGACTGTCAAGCGGCGACCGATTTGTAGGTTGGCGATGGGGTTGACAAGTGCTAGGATGAGGATGTATGTGCCTGGTTGATTGGTGATTGTGTCCATATGGTAAAGTATAAGTGTAGTGTTGCGGATTTAGGGAACGCGTTCCTAATCAGCACTCCCTAAATCCGCAACACTATCGACGAATGGTAATAAGATAAAAGGGGGAATCCATGAATGAAATTGAACGCAACGACTATCTCATGCAGTATGTACGCACAAACTTTGCCGATGACAAACTGCGCCAAACCTTGATTGAGCGTATCTGCCATGAGGCAAGCACAAACGAAGCCAACGCTGATAGCCATGCGCTGTTTGACCTGTTGACAAACGATGTGAGCCTTCCAACCGCCCATGCACAAACGCAAAGCATTGAGACACTCAAGGATGTCCGAGAACCAACCCGCATTGGCGATATTGTGTTTCTCCCGCCAGAGGCCGACCTTGTGGTGATTGGCGATATTCATAGCGATTATGCATCAGTACAGCACATTATCCATCAAATTCAGACAAGTAGGGCAATTGACAAGGGCAGCTTTGTGGTCTTTCTGGGCGATTACACCAATAATGGTACCAAAAGCTGGCAGGCACTCACCGAAATTCTCCAATTTCAACAAGCATACCCCGATTCGGTAATTTTATTAAACGGGAATCATGAATTTGAAGAGAGCCATGAGACAGCGCTCAACGAGTATTTTCGAGTTCATTGGGAGCGGGTCACAGCACAGACATTGCCGCCCATTATCGCAGATCGTCTACCCGAGAACGACGCCCACTATAGCCACATGCGTCTTGACCTTATGCGCAGTTTTGGCTATGCCGAGGCGCAACGGCTCTATACAGCATCAGCGGCATGGGGAATGCGTCTGCCCTATATCTGTATCGCAGGTGATATCCTGATGAGTCATTCACTTGGGAAACAGGACGGCGTGTCATTGACGTTGTCAGACTTGATTTATGGCAAGCGGGGGGATGACGAGCGGCTTGCGCAAATGGGCTATGAGACATGGAGTGCGCAGAAGCCATCTACTCATGCGGCATTGGTCAATGGCCGGATTATCACAGCAGACCTACTGAACGAATTCAGCGAGATACTCGGTGTGAATCGGTTCATCGTCGGTCACACCCACTATCGTTCGGGTGATACGATTCATCTGGGTGACTACACCGTGACCACAATTGCCTCATCGCATCCCTATAGCCCCGACTCAGGGCATTATATGCACTATGAAATGATGGTGCGCAGGGCTGGAATGCGGGGGAAAGAAGGCTTGGGCGACAATGATGGTGTTGCTGGGTATGTGCTTGTCACACAGCGGGATGGTGTTGTTAACCAACGCGTGTATCCGCTCAGTGCGTTTGATGGGACAGTATCGCAGGTTGCCTACCTGCGTCACAGATAACCAATCTGTGTTACTGGTTTATCCTTTTCTATGCATTCCCTATGCCATCGTCATCTCGCGAATCTCCCGCCGGAATCCCACAATCATACACAGCACCGCCATCAACAGCCCAGCCCCCACAAAGACCCACCCCAAGCTCAGTTTGATGAGTCCACCAGAGAGGGCGTTAGAGATGGGTGATAGGCCAATCGAGGCCACCATCAGCAGGCTCATCACACGCCCCATCATTGCCTGCGGAGTACGCCCTTGCAGCCATGTCATAAAGAGGATGTTGCTGTAGCCACCCAACACACCGATGACAACCACCAATCCGGCGGCAATCCATGTGTTGGTCATAAAGCCAAAGGGCATCATGAGGACGCCGGATGCGCCAAAGACAAACATAAACAGCGGTCCTAGATGACGGTTGGGTGCGGGCAATGCGCCAGCCAGCACTGCGCCCACCAATGCACCCGCAGCATAGGCCGAGGTGATAATGCCCACTGCCAATGCGCCCTCTGGCAGATGATTGTTGGCGAGGACAGGGATGCCGACGATGACGGGTCCTTGGACAAAGAATTCAATGCCGGCAATGAGGACGAAGAGTGTGAACATGGCGGCATCGGCGCGCACAAAGCGCAATCCTGCGCCAATCGAGGCGAAGATGTTGTCGTTTTTCTCTTCATCATTGTCTACTTGCTCCGATGTAGATGATACAGTCTCTTTGCGCTCTAATTTCATGACTGCCAACAATAGGGCTGACACGGCAAAGGCGATGGCTAAGACCACAAAGGCCAGCCCTACACCCGTCATGCTGGTCTGGTCGGGCGCAGGGTTCGCCGCCAATGTGCTTGTCCCACTAAAGAAGGCGATGAGTCCACCTGCGGCCATTGGTCCCACAAACCCGCTCAACTCTGCCGTTGTCTGCATCACTGCATTGGACTGGCGTAGCTGCTCTTTGGTGACGATGCTGGGCAGCATGGCTGATTGCGCTGGATAGTAGAAGGCGTCGGTGATGCCTTTGATCAGCGCAAAGAAATAGAGTATCCAGAGGTTAATCAGCCCGGTCAAGATCAATGCCGCCAATGCCGAACCGATGAGGATGCGCAACACATTGCTGATTTGCATGATCAGGCGCGGTGCAAAGCGGTCCACCAACGAGCCACCCACAAGCATGAAGAGAACGGTTGGGATACCACCGACGGCGATGATTGTGCCGACGGCCAGTGGGTCGCCCGTAATCAGCAGGACCAGCCAGGGAAAGGCCAGCAAATCGAATTGATCACCAATGGCGGACAGTGACCCTGCGCCCCAGAGTAAGCGGAAGTTGCGCATCTTGAGCAATGTCCAAAATGAGTTTTGTTCTGTGTTCATCTACTGCGTGTTGTGCTCCTTGTCAAATTGAATCGGCTATCTCTGTCACTTACCTAATCATACAGCGGTATGGAATAAAATTGAAATTATCAACGTTTAGGGCTACAATAGAATGGTTTAATCGAAGTAGAGCCATATTTTGATTACATACAAGAAACGATTCCGAAGGGGCGTCGCCGCCAAGATGCATATGACCCAAATAGCTATCGTTACTATCGTCCATATCCTGATTTGCCAGACTATAATTCACATATGGTTGTTTGTGTTCGTTATCGTTGGCATACAACAGATGTGAATATCATACGAACAGAAAAATTTGTGATCACAGCTTATTTTCAATTTTTTTAAGACAAAGAAAAATTATGAATACAATCAAAACAAACTATGATAAAGATGCGGATGTGCTGTATGTCTCCTTTGGACATAGCGAACATATCACAGGCATTGAACTTGCAGACAATATTTTACTGAGATTGGACAGCGGTCTCTCGACAAACCAGCCACCGAGAGCAGTGGGGCTGACCTTTATTAGTTTTAAGGCGATGCTAGCACATCATGCAAATCAGCCACTTACTGTGCCATTGAATCACTTGCGTAACCTACCAGAGGAGCTTTGGCTTGCCACGATGAAGGTTGTGACGATGCCACCTGTTAGCGATTTTCTCAATGTGGGGCTTGCATTGCAACCTCAATCGCCGCCGTTACTGGAGAAGATGGCGGCGTGAATCATTTCAAGCAACATGGCCGCGCATAGTAGCGCGTGGTCAAATGGTCAATGTCACGAGAAAAGAAGGTCGAGACAAATTTCTTATTAAGCGTTCATTTTTGCAATTTTTCGTTGACATAAGACGGCAATCAATTCATCAACACAGGCAAATAAACCCGCCAAATCTGCTCACTGCTACTCTGCCCAAGCTGCCCCATATCCATCATTACCTGTGTGCCATCGGCTTTGACCAATGCCAGCGAATAATGGTAGTCACCCTCGGTGTTGGCGGTGACATCTTCATAGCGATAATCTGCGCCAATTGACGTGCCATCCGCCAGAATCATCTCGGCATCGTTGGTCAAGCGCACTGCTTCACCCATTGTGCCATCGCTGGCGACCTCTTGGCGCAGGACATGAAAGCCGATAATGTCCGTTTCATCGATGGTGGACCACTGCAACAGCACGCGATTATCCTCAACAGCAACGCTGCGGTTGGTCAACACGACGTTGGTGGCGTTGTAGATGCGCACATCATCGGCAGCGGTCTGGGTGAAGACCTGTGCGGTGTTGATGGTGGCGGTATCGGCCAATGAGGTTGTGTCCAGCGCGGCGACGAAGGAGGCGACGACCTCAAAGACATCACCGGGGCCAAGGTCGATGCCAAAGCCGTTGCTGCCCGTTTGGGTCAAGTCGCTCCACAGAATCTGTCCAGTGTCGCCTGTGGTTTCGGACTGTGGTGTGCCACCCAACCAAGTGAGATAGGTCGAATCATAGGTATCGGTCAGCGGCAGGGTGGTGATGGTGACGATGCCTGTATTGGTGATGCGGATGGTGAAGCTGATGGTTGTGCCGGGCAGCACGGGGTCCGAGGTGATGAGCAGCTTTTCGACGGCGACCTGTGGCTCGGCATAGAAGGCAAAGTCGATGGTCAGGTTATCGGCGGTGGTGACAATCACGACTGCACCGCTGGCGTTGTGGTTGGCGTTATCATTGGCATCAGGGCTGCTGTCGGCATCGGCTTTGACAATCGTGCTGGGTGTGTAGCCTGCTGGCGTGGGCACGGTCAGCGTGTAGGCGGCATAGCCGAGGACAGTCATGGTGTAGTAGCCGTTGGCATCGGTCGTGGCCGTGTAGACATTGCTGGCCGCGTCAATGGCGGTGACGGTGATACCCGTCGCTGGCACAATTTCACCTGTGCTTGCAAAACCATCACCATCGCTCTCTAGCCACACACGGTTGCCGATCATCACCTCTTGCACAAAGCCAAAATCAACGGTGTAATAGGCTTTGTTATCTGGCGTAGTATCGAGCGCACCGTTGATGGGAACGCCATGCCCCGCTTCGCCTGTCGGACCACCTGTGCTGGCAAGCGTGAGGGTTGCGCTTTGGACTGTGCCTGAGTCAGCAATGCCTTGCCCATTGTCGTCGCTGTCGGTTGGGTTTGGTGTTGCCGTCGTGCCAATGTCGGTGGATGAGCGCAGTCCGTTAGGGACAGCAACTTCAACGCTATAGGTCCCAGGGTTAAGCGCGGTGAAGACATAGTAGCCTGTGCTATCGGTGGTTGTGGTGAAAATGCGTGTACTGCCGCTGTTCAATAGCCAGACTGTGACGCCCGCGATACCCGCTTCATCGCTATCGACAAGCCCATTGTCATTGACATCAAGCCAAACCAGATTGCCCAACGAAAGCTTGGAGATGATGCCGACATCAATGTGCATAATCGCCTCGTTGGCGATAGGCGTGACCGAGGGTGTTTCACCCGTCGTGGGGCTGGCATCAGAGTCGATGGTTTCATTGGCCCCTGCACCGACATCCTGCTTGCTGGTTACGGTCTGTGTCTCATCGGGATTGAAGACCACTTGGTAGGTGACACCGGGTGTGAGGTTATCAAAGCGGTATTCGCCATTGTCATCCGTGGTGGCCGTCGCAAGGGGCAACCCTGATGTATCGACCAGCAATACCTCGATACCCGGCACACCCGGTTCGCTGTTATTGTCCAGTCCGTCATCGTTAATGTCTTCCCATGCTCGTCCCGTGATGGCGGCTGGGTCGGTCGGTGGCGGCACAAGTCCAGCATCCCATATGATATCGGTTTCGCCCGCTGCCAGCACAAACTGTGTTGTCACCCCAGCGGCGTTTGCATCCGAGTCGGTGGCCGTGTTGCCCGATGCCCCCTGTGCCGTGAATGTCCGTGTGATGGGCAGGCTGGCGGGGTCAAACTCGATGCTGTAGAGACCGGGGACAATGTTGCTAAAGAAATAGTTGCCTGTACTATCTGTCACCAGTGTATCAACCGTTGCGCCTGTGTCGTCGAGCAAATTGACCGTGATGCCAGCAAACCCCGGCTCACCTGCATCCTGTACCCCATCCTCATTGAGATCATCCCACACAAAATTGCCCACGCTGGCGGGTTGGATGAAGCCAAAGTCATAGGTGCGTGTTTCTGTCCCTGCTGCCCCTGTCATCGCCGTGATTTCAGGATAGCCATCGGTGATATCGAGTGTGGCATCCGAATCAGTAGCATCATCACCCGATGAATCGGCACTGGTCACGGTCAACCCACTCAGTGCCCCCGTCAGTTCATGGTCGTTGGCATCATCCAGCCGTATAACGTAGGTCGTGCTGGGCGTCAACCCCCAAAACATATATAGCCCATCCTCATTGGTGGTGGTTGTGCGTTGGTTGCCTTCATTGTCCAAGACAGGTGTAGTGCCATCGGCAGCATAGAGATTGACACGCACGCCTTCGATGGGTGGCTCGCCCACTTCCTGTGTGCCATTGTTGTTGCTGTCAAACCACACATAGTCACCGAGTGCCGCTGTCGTCTCTGTGTCAATCATCTCGATACCCACTTTGAGTGGCTCGGTTGCCAACAGCGTTGTAGCCGCACCGCCATTGTCAGGGTCACTATAGGTGACACCATAGGCAAAGGAGTTCCACGCAATATCGCCACTGTCGGCATCGGCCTCGCCCGTAAGTTGCTGGGTGGTGGCGCGAACACGCAACTGTTCACCGGGACCCAGCGGGTCGGCGGGTGCATAGCGAAAGCCAAATGAGCGCGCACCTGTGGCAGTTGTGGCGTTGGCTCCCGACCAAGGATTGGCGTCACAGCCCGCAGGTGTCGTGGCCGTGCCTTCATCGACAGAAAGTTCAAGCCCCAGTGCATCAAGCCGGCAGGGGTTGGTCGATGTCGAGTAGAGCGTTCCCGACGGTAGGTCGCTGGCCGAAACCGCCACCCATGTATTGGTAATGGGGTAGTAGCGTTCGATGACCAGTTCGGAGGCAAGCTCGGCAGACCACGCAGAGCCACGCGCATCCGTACTAAGCAAGCTGGTGTCACCAATGTGGGGCAGAATATCCACGATATCAATGCTGGTGTACTCGACATTGCTGATGTTGTCAATGGTCAGTTCATAAACAGCGTCGCCATCCAAGTTGGTAAAGCCGGAGTCGGGGAAGCGGTGGAATTGAGCGTCCAATGCACCCTGTACATATTTGGATGACTCGACACTGGCAAGGGTTTGGATAGTAAAGCTTGTACTGCGGCTACAGATGGTGTCTACGGCTGGTTGGCTATTGCTACAGCGGAGCATTTCGCCATTGGAACCTGTGACAAAGACATCATTGCGTACACTTTCGCCCGCTGGTGTGCCGGGTTTGAGCCGTGCGCTGATGTAAAAGAAGATCACATTGTCTGTGCCACCGCCATAGAGTGTACAGCCTGGGAAGGACAATGTGACCTTATCCTGTGTCCCATTGAAATCCTCCTCAACAGTAACGATGGGGTTGACACAGGCGGGATTATACAGCGGGTCATAGGCATTGTCAAAGGGAGAATCGAGCATGGCAGCTTGGACAAAGTTACCCGTCTGCGCATCCTGCACAAAGTCAAATTCCGATGGAAGCTCATCAATGATGATGGGGTCGGAAAAGTCAAAGCCATAGGATGAGCTATTGTTCAGCCCGATTTCAAAGAGCCACACCGCATCATTCTCTGCCAGATAGACGCTGGTCAGATCAAGGTTGGCATGACCGCTGCTGTTTGGTGGATTAAAACTGGTCGGCAGGTCGCCGTTGCCATCCAAAATAGAAGAGCTATTGTTGTCTACATACCCCGGTTTGATGCTTGTATCCTTATCCAGTTGCGTCACAATCATGGCATCCAGCACGGTACGATCATCACTCGCACTCAAAACCTCGCCCGGTGTGCCATTGCCGTCGATATCGGTTCCCGGCGGCTCATCCAAGGTGGCGGTGTTGCGAACGATGCCGCCCACCGGATACGTCGTCGAGAGTGCAAAGCTCATCTTGATGCGCGTGTCGCCGCCACTCGGAGAAACGATATAGCGAATCGCGTCCATGTTGGTGTACATGATTTGGTCATTGGCATCATAGGGCGTCGGCTCGGTGGTACAGTTGGTTGCCGCTGGCCCCTGTAAATCTACGGAAGCACCCAACTCATCATCCGTAATCGGGTTGTCATACCACACGCCATCACACTGGACCTCAGTCGCAATATTGGTTTCATCGGAGATATCCATCGTGTGCAGGGTGTAACCATCGGGAAAGATGTCTGTGACCGTGTACGTGCCAGTGCTGGTGACAGGGTTGGTGGGGATATCAATGGTGTAGGCAATTTCGATATCACCCGGTGAAACCCAGTTGCCGTTGGCCCTTTTCTCAAAGTCTGTTGGGTTGGGTGGAGCGGAGCCAGGGCAGCTATTGATGGTCGGCACGGTGATGTCTGCCCCATTTGCCGCTGATGAAACTGACCCTGCGCTATCCTCGCTAAAGGTGGCAACATTGGAGAGCGTAGACCCTGCCCCAGGTGATTGTGTGCCACATTGTGGAAAACGCACACGGATACGCAACAACCCTGCCGACCCTGCGTCCAGCCGATTGGGCACATTGCCCGATGCCAAATCCCATGTGATTGTGTTATTGTTTTCATCGACAGCGACAACATTGCCACCAGCCTGGCTGTGGCTCACAATCGTCAAATCATCCGAGACATCATCGACAATCTGCGCATTAAAGCAGTGTTCGGTGAGGCTGGCGCAACGATAGCGAATGGTGTAGACAAACACCTCACCCGCAGATGGGTTGGCATTGCTGACGGTTTTGTCGATCAGTAAATTGGGGGCAGCCGTAGCGGTGGCTGGCTTGGGCAACAGCGTAGTACTCAGGTCTGTCACAGTATCTAGAAGCGGTTCATGGAGAGATGTCCACTGTGCGGGCGTGATCTGTTCGGCGGTCTCTGTCACAAGATGGGTCACGAGCGGTGGCGGTAGAATCGTGGTCAGGATCAGGGCTATGATCGCAAGCCAGCGGGCAGATTGAAGTCCAAGTTGTTTGATAAATTTCTTAGTACTATTCATATTACATGTATTTTTTATAATCTTTTCTATGCTCAAAAGTTTTTTGTAGATAGTTTTTGTTGTTTACTTATATATGGTTTGACATGGGCGTAAGGAGTATATCACGAGGATTTGTCTTCATACCTCAGTCAAATGCAAGAGCTTGTGGAGAGCATTCGTATGGTCGATTACGTCACGCAGGCAACCCCACAACGCGCTATCCTACGCCCACCCTACGGATGCACCGTGAATTGCTTTATATTGTGAATCATTACACATCGTTAACACGCCGTTAATCGTATCATGGTAGTGTGATACACGAGAGGAGGTTGATAATATGGATAACATGAATAGTCCTGAGTCTGCTCGTTATTACGCCGAGGGGCAAACCAAATATCATCGCAGCCTCAATCGAGCGCAACTGGCAGACCTTTTGAGCTTGATTACGGGACGCAACAATGACCTTGTACAGTTTGACCACGTCATCAAGGAGCTACGTGCTCATCAACAGATCGATGCGGGGACACAGTGGGTGCCGTTGGATCATATTGTGGGTAGCGTAGGGCGATACAAGGACTTTACACGCACATTCTTGCCACGTACCAACATCGGGCGTGAGCGCTGGGCGCGGGTCAACGCGGCAGTCAACTCGATGACGGGTGTCCCACCAATTGAGCTGTTCAAGATTGGTGATGTCTATTTTGTGCGTGATGGTAATCATCGGGTGAGTGTTGGGCGCGCCAATGGCAACACGCATATCGAAGCCTATGTCACCGAAATTCCCACCGATATCCCGTTCTCTGTGAGCGATTTTGAGCGTGACCAGTGGCTGATCAAAATCGAGCGTGTGGAATTTCTCAGGAAAACAAATCTTGATGTGCTACGCCCCGACCATGATCTGCAATTGACCGAGCCAGGGCGCTACAAGCTGCTGCACGATCATATCGAGGTGCATCGTTACTTACGCAACATGGACCTTGACCATGAGGGAGCAGCGCATCGTCTTAGCTGGGCAGAAGGTGTGGGTAGTTGGTATGACACCATCTACATGCCGATTGTGGACGCCATCCGCGAACATGACCTGCTGCGTCACTTTCCCAACCGCACCGAAGCCGACCTTTATCTGTGGATTTCCTATCACCGTGAAGCGTTGGCCGAACACTATGGCTTGGCGACGCTGGGGCCACACGAAGCCGTGCATACCTTTGTGGAAGCCTATGGTGAACGGCCATTGGAGCAGCAGTGGAAAGATGTACGTCTGAATTTTCTTCATGCGTTGAAGCTGGCGAAGATTCCGTTGGGCATGAGCGAAGAGGCGTTTCGGAGCTTGCGTGAGCGGCATGATGCAGGGGAGTTGTCGCTGGGTGAGGCGGAACGGTTGCGGGAGCGTGTATAATCTTATTTGTCGGTTTGTGAAAGTATTCTGTATAATGTAGTCGTAATCTAAAAATCAACAGAAAGGTCGGGAAGACTTGGAAGGACGCAAACCTCTCAATGCTTCCTGACCTTTCTATTCTTCCTGTAAAATTCACTTGGAGTATTGAGATTGGCTACCGACGCAGAATACAGAGAAAAGATACAATCCTGTCAATGGTCTGATCTGAGAGCCCTTTGGCAGCAGATTGAAAATCGAGACACCCCAGAATGGGAACCTGGCAAAGCCTTTGAATATTTGGTGATACGGGCATTTGAACTTGATGGGGCAGAGGTCCGGTATCCTTATCGTGTTGAGTTGTTTGGTGATGAAATTGAACAAATTGATGGAGCCGTTTACTATTCAGGATTATCTTGCTTGGTAGAGAGCAAAGATTATAATAAAGCCGCTGTCGATATTTTGCCGATTGCTAAACTACGTAATCAACTCTTACGTCGCCCCGCTGGTACAATTGGATTGGTTTTTAGCCGAACGGTCTTTACTGACCCAGCCGTTCATTTATCTTATTTCTCGTTACCCCAGTCAATTCTGCTGTGGAGTGGTAAAGAGATAAAAGATGCTTTGGACAAAGAATCGATCAGTGAATTACTTGTTCTGAAATATCGTATATGTGTGGAAGAAGGGCTAACAAACTATCTTGTTAAAGAAAAGGATATTCCATGAAAGCGTATATTGTTTGTGAAGGCAATCGTAATGCAGAAATATTGGAGCGTGTTATACCAAATTACCCTACAAATACAGTTCACATAGTTATCGGTGGTGGACTCTATGAGGTCAAGTCATTGGCTCGTTCTCTTATTGTTCGTCGTCGGACACCTGTTATCATCGTGTTAGATTCTGATACAGTTGTACTG
This sequence comes from Chloroflexota bacterium, assembly GCA_039029935.1. GTDB lineage: Bacteria > Chloroflexota > Anaerolineae > Caldilineales > Caldilineaceae. Next base: position 1,059 of record JBCCFC010000021.1, on the reverse strand, counting down.
GAACACATTGAAGAACGTCTTCAAAGTACGGAAGAAATCATCAGTGTGGTCGCAGCTAACACACCTTTTAAAGTAGTACTCGCTGTCCCTGAAATCGAAGCCATATTTTTCCATGACATTGGCTTGCTGTCACGGCTATTAGGATATACTCCATCACAAGAGATGATTGGCTTTGCAGTCTATCAGCCAAAGAAAGCATTGGAACAGTTATTATCGAAATCGAATAAGGTGAAAAGCGAGTCTGAATTGCTTGCGCAATTGACGGATGAGGATGTTGACATTCTGCGTCAAGTGCCGTTTATTCAAGAGGTGATACAGTTTGTTCAATCTGTGCAGGAAAGTATCGTTGTAGCGTAAAAGAGATGATTGTAGAGCCGCACCAATACCGCCGTCTTGCCCATCCATCGTCGTCCCACCAAGATATAGCTGTTGCTGGGCATATTGGGGAGCAGCCGAACCCACTCGGCATACATCTCAAATTTTTGCTCGCGGTTGACAAAGAGATCGCCTACTGGGTCTAAAATTGCTTGTTTGTCTGTGTTCATATTGCCCTCGTTTGCTGGTTGTCGCCAGAGCTACACTCTTATACTCTTTTTCTATCAACAATAACGACTATTTCATTGTACCATAATACCACTCTACAATGAACTATATGCTAAGAACAAACGTACATCCATTTGTGGTTTGAATAGATATTTTGTATAATGATTAAGATTTTGCAGTAGTTATTGTTTTAAATCCAGACAAAGTTTTGCACATTCATTGTGCAGTGCAGTCAAATAGGAACTCAAAGAGAAAAGACTAACACTCTCGGAAGGATAAACATGGATATGAATACTATCAGAGATGAGCTTCTGTTAGCCAAAGAAGAAGATAGATTTTTCGACTATATATACGAGAAAACCTGTGCAATAATACACAATAAAAATAATATCTCATCACAGAAGAATGATAAGTATAAGGAAGAATTATTCAATAAGCTTATAGAGTTTCATAACAACAATATAATTAATATTATATCGGAGTTAAAAGAACTCAGCAGTGAACACCAAGGCATAT